>JASHVC010000809.1 GCA_030039655.1 Xanthobacteraceae bacterium
GAAGGTCTATGCGCACTGGATCACGGTGAATTACCGTGAGGCCTATGGTATGCACGCCTCGAACGGCATTCTGTTCAACCATGAGAGTCCGATCCGCGGCGAGACGTTCGTCACTCGCAAGATCTCGCGTGCCGTTGCGGCGATCAAACTCGGTCTGCAGGACCGGCTCTTTCTCGGCAACTTGGATGCGACCCGCGATTGGGGCCATGCGCGCGACTACGTCGAAGGCATGTGGCTCATGCTGCAGCAGGCTGACCCTGACGATTACATACTGGCGACCGGCGAAAGTCATACGGTGCGCGAATTCGTCGAGAAGGCTTTTGCTCTCGTCGGTCGCAAGATCGTCTGGCGCGGCAGCGGCAAGGACGAGCAGGGTGTCAATGCCGCAGACGGCCGCGTCCTCGTCGAGATCGATAAGCGCTATTTCCGGCCGACCGAGGTCGACTCCTTGCTTGGTGACCCCAGCAAGGCCGAGGCGAAACTTGGGTGGCGGCACAAGACGACGTTTGAGGCGCTGGTGAAGGAAATGGTCGAGGCCGATCTGGTCGCCGTCCGCGACGAAGAGAAACGCCGGCAGCGCGCCGAGTAAGGTGAACCAATAGGTCTTGCGCTGCGGCCAATCGGGCACAGGACACGAATCTCTCACCCATGTCTCCATCGCATCGCCTCGATGATGATAAGTTTGCGTGCATCGTGCGGTACGCACCGCTTGTTTCGGTGGATATCATCATCAAAGACCCGCAACGGCACGTGCTCGTTGGCCAGAGGGCCAATGAACCGGCGAAGGGCCAATTCTTCGTACCGGGCGGCGTGATTAGAAAGAACGAAACAATTCAGACCGCATTCACGAGAATACTGGAGGCGGAGACGGGATTGCGGTTATCATTCAACGAAGCGAAATTCGTGGGTGTGTTTGAGCATTTCTATGACACCAATCGTTTCGGAAACCGAGAATATGGAACGCATTACGTCGCTCTCGCCTATGAACTAACGCTCGCAGAGCGACCAGCGGTCAAACCGGATCATCAGCACAGCGACCTGCGCTGGATGTCAGAGGCTGACATTCCGCTGTCGCCCGATGTTCACCCGAATGCGAAAGCTTACTTTCGCTAGGAAGTGGCGCTGATCACAGCGTTGCTTTTCGCCTCGGACGACTTATTGCTCCCTTGACCACACGTCATAGCAAATCAATTGTTTACGCGGGTTGATGAACGCTTCCGTCTGCCTATGGATGCGCGCCGTAAGAGATGTCTACGAGCGTAGGCAGCGTTACCTTTTCCTTGACTCCATTGGCTGCAATTCATTCAGATGTTCCGCGCTACAATGACAGCCAAATCGGCACGCGTGGCGGCCGGCAAGCCGAGGGCGAAATATGGCAGGTCCGATCATTCCCCTGATCATGTGCGGCGGTGCCGGGACGCGGCTATGGCCCGCGTCGCGCGAAAACCGGCCCAAGCAGTTCCTGCCGCTGTTCGGCTCCTATTCGACCTTTCAGGAAACCATTCGTCGCGTTTCCGATCCCGCGCTGTTCGGCCGGCCGATCATCGTGACCAACGCCCAGTATCGTTTTCTCGTGGCCCAGGAGCTCGCCGGCATTGCGGCGGAAGCCGATGTCCTCCTGGAACCAATGCGGCGCGATTCCGGGCCGGCGATCGTCGCCGGTGCGCTGTTCGCCCACAATCGCGACAAGGATGCGGTCGTCGTTGCGCTCGCCGCCGATCACGTCGTCACCGACCCCGGCGCCTTCGCCAACGCCTGCGTGACGGCGTCGGCGGCCGCGGCCGGCAAACGCATCGTGACGTTCGGCGTACGCCCGACCCGCCCCGCGACTGAATACGGCTACATTCGCGCCGGTGCCGCCATCGGCTCCGATGTTTTCGCCATTCAGCAGTTTGTCGAAAAGCCCGACAAGGCGAAGGCGCAGCGCTACATGGACGAAGGCTATCTGTGGAACTCCGGCAACTTTTTGTTCCGCGCCGATCTGCTGCTGGATGAATACCGCAATTTCGAGCCGGAGAGTGCTGCCGCGATTGCCAAAGCAGTCGAAACCGCCGGACGCGATCTCGGGTTCGTCACTTTGGAGCGCGAAGCTTTTGCGCGTGCTACCGCCAAGTCGATCGACTACGCGGTGATGGAACGTACCAAACACGCGGCGGTGATGCCGGTCTCGTTCGGCTGGTCCGACGTCGGTTCGTGGCAGGCGGTGTGGGAACTCTCGCCGCGCGATGGCGCGGAAAACGCCGCGCATGGTTCGGCCTTGTTCGTCGATGCCAAGGGCAGCTACGTCGACACCGAAAAACAGCTTGTTGCGCTGTACGGCGTGGAGAACGTGGTGGTGGTGGCGACCGCCGACGCGGTGCTGGTGGCGCGACGCGAGGATGCCGACGGCCTGCGGCAGGTGGTAGCCAGGCTCAAGAAAGCCGCGCCGGGAGTGACCGAGGATCATCTGAAAGTGCATCGCCCCTGGGGGTCCTATCAGTCGCTCGATCAGGCCGAGCGGTTCCAGGTCAAACGTATCGTGGTCAAGCAGGGTGGGCGCTTGTCGCTGCAGCTGCATCATCACCGCGCTGAGCACTGGGTCGTCGTGCGCGGCACGGCGCGGGTGACGATCGGCGACGAGATCAAGATCTTGCACGAGAACGAGTCGATCTATGTCCCTATCGGCGCCCGCCATCGCCTGGAGAATCCCGGCAAGATCGATCTGGAACTGATCGAGGTTCAGACCGGCTCTTATCTGGGCGAAGACGATATCGTGCGCGTCGAGGACGACTACCACCGGTCGTGATGCGCAACCGGCAGTGAGGGCCGTTAGCCCGAGCCCGCCCCTCACCCCAAAGAGCCGAGAAGTTTTCCACCGCGCTCGCACCAGGCTGCCTTCGGCGCGCCGCGGTTGAGTTATCGTTTTATTAACGGAAAATTTTGTGCTCCGGGGCGATCGTAATCCTCTGAATCAAAATGTGTTACTGGTTCCGCACAGGCCTGGTCGCCAGCCGGCCCGGGGCGTGCTAGGGGTGAAATTGGGGTTGATGCGCCTGTGGGCGTAGGGGTGAGGGTCTCAACGTGACCGGGACGGGTAAATTGCGGATCGGGGTCGTTGGCGTCGGCGTCATGGGCAGTAACCATGCGCGAGTGCTTTCCGATATGGCCGACGTGGAACTCGTCGGGGTTGCCGATCCAGACAGCAGACAACGGGATTTTGTCTCAGACGCGCTCAACTGCGCCGCCTTCAAGGATGCCGACGCGTTGCTCGAGCGTGGGGTCGATGCGGTCGTCATCGCGGCGCCGACCCATCTGCATCATGACATCGCGCTCAAGTGCATCTCCCAGGGCATCCATGTTCTGGTGGAGAAGCCGATAGCCTCGACGGTCGAGGAAAGCCGCGACATTGTTACGGCAGCTCACCACGCCGGCGTGACGCTCATGGTGGGACACGTTGAGCGCTTCAACCCTGCGGTCCAGTCGATCAAGCGGGCGATCAAGGATCAGGACATTCTCTCCATCGCTATTACCCGGGTCGGGCCGTTCCCGCCACGCATGTCCAACGTCGGTGTCGTTATCGATCTTGGAGTGCACGATATCGATCTGATCCGCTGGTTCACTGAATCGGAGATCGTGGAAATTCAGCCGCAGATGTCGAGCGCCGTCGCCGAGCGCGAGGACATCGCGCTGTTACAGTTCCGCACGGAGTCGGGCGTGCTTGCCCACATCAACACCAATTGGCTTACGCCGTTCAAAGCGCGCAACATCCACATCGCCACGCGCGACAAGTATCTGATCGCCGATCTGCTGACCCTGCAGGTCACCGAATGCTTCGGCTTTCAGCCCGACGGCAGCTACTCGATGCGCCATCTGTCGGTCGGCTACGCGGAGCCGCTGCGTTCCGAACTCGTCGCCTTCGTGGACGCGGTCCGCAGCGGCGAGCGTCCGGCCGTCACCGGCGAAGAAGCGGTTGCCAGCCTGGAAATTGCCATCCGCTGCCTTGACGCGCGCGCCGCGCGAACGGCCCCGCCGCAGCGCAAGGGCCCGCGGCGCGTGGCCGGCTGAACGGTCGCCGTTCGAGTTTGGGCGAGACAATGAATCAACATACGCGGCTTGAGAGCGGTCCGATTCCATTCATCGACGTTGCGGCGCAGCGGCGCCGCCTCGGCCGCAGCATCGACGACGCCGTTGCGCGCGTGCTTGCGCACTGCCAGTTCATCCAAGGGCCGGAGGTGCGCACGCTCGAAGCGGATCTCGCCGCCTTCTGCGGCGCCCGTCATGTCGTCGCGTGTTCGAGCGGAACCGATGCGCTTCTTCTCATCCTCATGGCCTGGGAGATCGGGCCGGGCGACGCGGTGATCTGCCCGACCTTTACGTTCCACGCCACGGCCGAAATGGTGGCGCTCCTTGGCGCAACGCCGGTACTCGCCGACGTGCAGGCTGACACCTTCAACATCGATCCTGAAAGCCTGCAGCGTGCCGTGGCAACCGCGAAGCGGCGCGGGCTCAAGCCGCGCGCCGTCATTCCGGTCGATCTGTTCGGCCTGCCGGCTGATCATGATGCGATTGCGTCTATTGCGGCGGAGCACGGGCTCTTGGTGCTCGATGACGCGGCGCAGTCCTTTGGCGCGAGCTATCGGGGACATAAGCTTGGCGCGCTGGCGACAGCGACGGCAACGAGCTTCTTCCCTGCAAAGCCACTCGGCTGCTACGGCGACGGCGGCGCTGTGTTCACCGACGATGACGCGCTCGCGGCGCGCATCAAGAGCCTGCGCATCCATGGCGAGGGCGTCGACAAGTATGATCCCGTGCGCATCGGCATCAACGGACGGCTCGACACCATTCAGGCCGCGGTGCTCATCGAGAAGCTGAAAATATTTCCTGAGGAGATTGTCGCGCGCGACAAGATCGCGGCGCGATATTCGGCGGCGCTTTCCGATGTCGCGACTGTGCCGCGCGTCGGCAATGAATCGACCTCGGTTTGGGCGCAATACACCATCCGTCTGGCGCCAGGGCGGCGCGATGCCCTGGCCGCGGCGCTCAAGGCGGACAGGATTCCCACGGCGATCTACTACGCCAAGCCGCTGCATCGCCAGCAAGCCTATAGCGACTGCCCGGTGGCGGAGGGCGGCGCGCCCGTGAGCGACCGGCTGGCGGAGGAAGTCATCAGCCTGCCGATGCACGCGTATCTGGAGCCGGCGGTGCAGGATCGCATCGTTGCGGCGGTTAAACGGGCGCTCGCGGCATAGGGCGCATTCTCTCTCCCCCATTTTGTGGGGGAGGACTAAAAAGCGGCCCATGATCGAGAAGATTCTTACCGTCGGCGGTTACACGCTGCTGTCCCGCCTGACCGGCTTCATTCGTGACATTATGCTGGCGGCGATCATCGGTGCAGGGCCCGTCGCCGACGCATTTTTCGTCGCCTTCCGCTTGCCTAATCATTTCCGCGCCATTTTCGCCGAGGGCGCGTTCAACGCGGCTTTTATTCCAGCCTACGCGCGCATTCGCACTCAGGGCGGGCCGGAGGCAGCGCAAAAGTTTGGCGATCGGATTTTCACGCTGTTACTTGCAACGCAGGTGGTTCTGCTCGTTCTCGCGCTTCTATTCACGCCGCAAGTGATCGAGCTATTGGCGCCCGGCTTCTCGCGAGAGCCGCAACAGTTTGCACTCGCGGTTTCACTCACGCGCATCACTTTTCCCTATCTCCTGCTGATTACGCTCGTTACGTTATGGGGCGGCATTCTCAACGCGTTGCATCGCTTTGCGGCGGCGGCCGCGGCGCCGATCCTGCTCAACGTCACCATGATGGTCACGCTGGCGTTGGTCGCTTATTTCCCTGGCGCGGGTTACGCCGCGGCGTGGGGCGTGCTGATTTCCGGCGTGCTCCAGGCGATGCTGGTCGGAGGCGATACCGCGCGCAGCGGCGTGATAACGAGATTTCATTCCCTAGCCTGGGACGAGGACGTACGGCGCTTTTTCAAGGCGCTGGTTCCGGCGACAGTCGGCTCAGCGGGCACGCAGCTCGCCCTCTTCGCTGACACCATCATCGCAAGCTTCCTCACGGCCGGCGCGCTATCGGCGCTCTACTACGCGGACCGCATCGATCAGCTTCCTATCGGCGTCATCGGCATCGCGGTCGGCACCGTGCTGGTGCCGGAAATGACCAGCCGGGTGTCTTCCGGCGATCACGCGGGCGCGCGCTCGGCGCAAAACCGCGCCATCGAATTCGCGTTGCTGCTGGCGATCCCCTGCGTGGTGGCGTTCATCGTCATTCCCAACATCATCATGCGCGGGTTGTTCATGCGCGGCGCGTTCAACGCCGAGGACGCGCACGCCGCCGCAATGACACTCGTCGCCTACACGATCGGGCTGATCCCGTTTGTGCTGATCCGCAGCGTCGTGGCGCCGTTCCTGGCCCGCGGCGACACGCTGACGCCGGTTAAGGCGGCGCTGACCGGAACCGCCGTCAACATCGTCTGCAAGATCGCCCTGATGGGTTCGCTGGCGCAGGTCGGGCTTGCGCTCGCAACTTCGGTCGGGGCGTGGATCAACTTCATACTAGTGCTGTGGCTGGCACACCGGGCCGGGCTTATCACCTTCGACGAGCGGCTGAAAACGTCGCTGACAAAGCTCGGCATCGCGGGATTCTCTTTCTTCCTCTTCCTACTGATTGCCACCCGGGTCGTCACATATCTGTTATCCTCGTTGCCCAGGTTCCGCTATGAGTCGGAGCTTGTCGTGTTGACCGTGCTCGGGGGCGCCTTCTATGGCGCGCTGGTCATCGGCTTATTCGGGCGGCGCTGGCTTTCGTTGACGCGGGAACGCGCGCACGCGGCACCGGCGGCGACGCTCGATGAATTCGAAGGCACTTCGGCGCCGCCTGCCGGTCCGGACGAAATCTGAGCCGCAACGGAGACCGTGATGCGCGTTACCATGATCGGCGCCGGTTATGTCGGGCTCGTCTCCGGCGCCTGCTTTGCCGATTTCGGCCATCAGGTTACCTGCATCGACAAGGACCTGCGACGGATTGATGCGCTCAAGCAAGGTGAGATTCCGATCTTTGAGCCGGGGCTTGCGGATCTCGTAGAGGCCAATGTCCGACAAGGCCGGCTGGAATTCACCGACCAGGCGTCAAGCGTCGCTCAAGCCGAAGCCGTGTTCATCGCCGTCGGCACGCCGTCGCGACGCGGCGACGGTTACGCCGATTTGAGTTTCGTGTACGAGGCGGTGCGCGAGATTGCTCCGCACCTCTCCGAGACGGCGGTGATCGTCACCAAATCGACCGTGCCGGTCGGCACCGGCGACGAGATTGAGCGAATCCTGCGCGACGCGCGTCCCGACGCCGAACTGCAGGTGGTTTCCAATCCGGAGTTTTTGCGTGAGGGCGCCGCGATCCAAGACTTCAAGCATCCCGACCGCATCGTGGTCGGCACCGACGATCCGCGCGCGCGCACGGTGCTGGCGGAGATTTACCGGCCCCTTTATCTGAACGCCTCGCCGATTTTTAACGTCAGCCGGCGTACGGCGGAATTGATCAAATACGCGTCGAACGCCTTCCTCGCCACCAAGATCACCTTCATCAATGAAATTGCCGACCTGTGCGAGCAGGTCGGCGCCGATGTGCAGGACATCGCGCGCGGCATGGGTCTCGATAACCGCATCGGCTCAAAGTTCCTGCATCCAGGCCCTGGCTTCGGAGGCTCCTGCTTCCCCAAAGACGCGACCGCGCTGTTGAAGACCGCGCAAGACCACGGCGTCGCTTTGCGCATCGTTGAGACGGTCTCGGCCGTGAACGACCAGCGCAAGCGCGCCATGGCGCGCAAAGTTGTTGCGGCCCTCGGCGGCTCGGTGCGCGGCAAGACTATTGGTGTGCTGGGTCTCGCCTTTAAACCCAACACCGACGATACCCGCGATTCGCCGGCCATCCCACTGATCACCGCGCTGCAGGATCTCGGCGCTATCGTGCGCGCTTACGATCCGGCCGGTATGGAACAGGCAAAGCCGGCGCTGCCCGCCATACATTATTGTGGCAGCGCCTATGCGGCGGCCGAAGGCGCTGCGGCATTGGTCATCGCCACCGAATGGGAGCAGTTCCGCGCCCTCGATCTAGCTCGACTGAAGGGCGTTATGGCGCAGCCGGTGATCGTCGATCTGCGCAATATCTACCGTATCGACGAAATGAAACGCGCTGCGTTCCGATACGTGGCCGTAGGTAGGGCAGGGGCGGAGTAACCGTCCTTCCTAACGATTGCCGCTGCGCCCTGCACGAAGGCGTGCCTGCATTCACCATTACGACTGGAAGCGCCCTCTGCCGAATTGCTGCCGAAGGATCGGCTGAGTAAATTGCCGCACAGGAGGCACTCCATGACCGTTCGAGGCGGCCGGGAACTGCTGGCAAGTCCCGGACCAACAAACATTCCCGACGAGGTGCTGCAGGCGATGCACCGGCCGGCAGTCGAGATCTATTCAAAGCCGCTGATCGCGATGACCGACAGCCTGCTGTGCGATCTCAGCCGCGTGTTCCGCACGGCCGGGCGCTCCTACATTTATATCGCAAACGGCCATGGGGCCTGGGAAGCCGCACTCACCAACGCCCTTTCCAAAGGTGACAGGGTGCTGGTGGTGGAGAGCGGCAAGTTTGCGCTCGATTGGGGAGATGCCGCGGCCCGTCTGGGCATCGAGGTCGAAGTTGTGCCGAGCGATTGGCGTCACGCGATCCCTCCAGAGGAGATCGAACGGCGCCTGCGTGCCGACAAAAATAAGACCATAAAGGCCGTTCTGGCCGTTCACGTCGAGACCAGTTCGAGCGTGCTGACTGACATTGCGGGGATCGGCCAGGCGATCAAATCCGCTCAACACGATGCCTTGCTGATGGTCGACGCGGTCGCGTCGCTGGGCTGCGTGCCGTTCGAGATGGATGCCTGGGGCGTCGACGTCGCGATGTCCGGGTCGCAGAAAGGCCTCATGGCGCCGCCGGGCCTCAGCTTCGTTGCCGCCAACGAGCGCGCACAAGAGGCGCACCGCAAGGCCGGCTTACGCACACCCTATTGGGATTGGACCACGCGCGACGGTGATGCGCACTACGTCAAATACGCGGGCACGCCGCCCATGCAGATGATGTTCGCCATGCGCCAGGCGCTCGACATGCTATTTGCCGAAGGGCTCGACAACGTTCTCCTCCGTCATCGATTGTTGGCGCAGGCGGTTCGCAGCGCCATCGAAGTGTGGGGCAAGCGAAAAACTATTGACTTCTTCGTCGCTGAGCCGGATGCGCGCTCTGATGCGGTGACCACGGTGCTGGCGGAGGGCTGGGATCCCGAGGCACTCCGGGAGTACTGCGACGTCAAATGCGGCGTGACGCTCGGGCGCGGGCTGGGACGATTGAACGGCAAGGCGTTTCGCATCGCCCATATGGGGCACAACAATGCTCCCATGGTGCTGGGAGCGCTGGGAGTCATCGAGACCGGTTTGCGCGCGCTCGGAATTACCCACGGAGCCGGAGGCGTGCAGGCAGCGATCGAGTTCCTCGGCGATCGCGTAAAACCGTGAGCTGATTGCGCGCCAGCAACTAACCGGGCTTTGCGCCAGCCGCTGCGGTGCCGCCTCCATCAAGGACGACGCGCCGTTCGAGGGGGAACACCTGCCAGCCGAGGCGGTCTACGATCAGCCCCCAAATTCCCTTCGGCGCCGCCAACATGACCACGATGGCCACCACGCCGAGCATCATCAGATAGATGGTGCCGAGTTCGGCGAGCGTCTGCCGCAGCACGAAGAACACGATGGTGCCGACGATCGGCCCCTCGATACGCCCGATGCCGCCGATCACCGTGATGAAGATCACGAACGCGGTCCAATCGTTGACCGAGAAGGCCGCGTCGGGAGAAATACGCAGTTTCTGCAAAAATATGAATGCGCCGATCATAGCCGTGGCAGCGGCCGTGAAAATGTAGACCAGAAATTTGGTCTGTATCACGTCGACGCCGTTGCACGTTGCCGCAAGCTCGCTGTCGCGGATTGCCTTCAGCGCCAACCCGTAGCGCGAGCGCAGCAGCAGCACGATCAGCGCGAGGACCGCCACGACCAGGGCGAGCGCGATCCAGTACTCGATAAAATCGCGCATCTGCCGCGTCGGCGCGATGGCGATAACCAAAGATGCAGGAAGGCTTGTGCCCGAGCCGCCGCCCAACACCGAGAGCTGCGATGCGATGAGGCGGAAGACTTCGGCAACGATCCAGGTTCCGATCGCGAAGTAATGACCGCGCAGTCGGAACACCAGGCCGGCGACCGGTATCGCCACCACCGCGGCGGTGATGCCGGCGACCGGTATGGCCGCAAGCGGCGACAGGCCGGTGAGGATTGCGCAGGCGAACAGCAGATAAGCACCGAGGCCCACGTAAGCCTGCTGGCCGACCGAGACGAGCCCGGAATATCCGGCCAGCAGATTCCACAAGCTCGCCAGCGCCACATAAGCGTACATCTGAGAAAGCAGTTGCAGGTCATCGCGCCCGCCCCATGCCGGCGCCGCCGCCAACGCGAGCAAAGCAACGGTGGCGAGCGCCATGCCGATCCGGCTCGAGCGGCTGGTGAAGGTGACGCGCACGCTCATCCGTGCACCTTTGGAAACAGGCCTTCGGGGCGCACGGCGAGAATGACCAGAAAGGCGATGTGGCCGGCGAGAATCTGCCAGCCGGGATCGATGTGGGCGCCGATTGCTTGCGCGACCCCGAGTACGAGCCCGCCAGCGAACGTGCCCCACAGGCTGCCAAGCCCGCCAATGATGACGGCTTCGAAGCCGAAGATCAGGCGCGCCGGTCCGATCGACGGATCGAAATCGGCGCGGATCGCCAGGAACACGCCGGCGATCGCGACGATGGCAAGCGACAGCGCCATCGCCAGGCCAAAGACGTGGCGATTGTCGAGGCCCATGAGCTGTGCCACTTCCTGACTATCCGCGGTGGCGCGGAAGGCGCGGCCGAGCGCCGTGCGATAGAATATGAATTGCAGCGCGGCGATCACCGCGATGGCAACGACGAACTGCAGGAACGGCAGCACGCCCACATAGACGCCTTCAAACAGCCGGACCGTCGCCACCTCGATGGAGCCCGCCTGCAGTTTGCGGTCGTCGGCGGTGAACAGGGTCAGCAATCCGTTTTGGATGATAACCGAGAGTCCGAACGTCACCAGGAGCGGCGGCAACAGATCCTCGCCCAGCGTGCGGTTGAGAATGAACCGCTGCAGCGCGTAGCCGATGGCCGCCATGATCGGCACGACGAGCAGCAAAGAGGTGAGCGGTCCGATGCCGAGCGTTTCGGTGGTGACCAGCGCGATGTAAGCGGCGAGCACGATGAGATCGCCGTGCGCGATGTTGACGAGCCGCAT
>JASHVC010000810.1 GCA_030039655.1 Xanthobacteraceae bacterium
TCGCGCACTTCGACGCGTGTGCCTTCGCCAAGCGCCGCGGGCTTGAGCTCCGACTTCGCACCGGCATCGACCTCGATGCCCCAGGCGTGCGGCTCGCTGGCGTGGCGCGTGGCGATGGTGAGCCGCGCCACGGCGCCAATCGACGGCAACGCCTCGCCGCGAAAGCCGAGCGTGCGGATGGAGACGAGATCGTCGTCGGCGAGCTTCGAGGTGGCGTGGCGCTCGACCGCCAGCGCCAGATCGGCACGCATCATGCCCTCGCCGTCATCGGTGACGCAGATCAGCCGCCGCCCGCCGCCATCGGTAAGCACGTCGATGCGGTGCGCGCCGGCATCGAGCGCATTCTCGACCAGTTCCTTGACCACGCTCGCCGGACGCTCGACCACCTCGCCGGCGGCGATGCGGTTGACCACGGCTTCGGATAGCTGGCGGACGGGCATTGGCGACTCAGGGTGAGGGCAAACCGTAGCCCGGATTGAGCGGGAGCGAAATCCGGAAGCAACGTTTGAGCATGACACCTTTCAGCGCTCACGCCCGACCCGGGCGCATCAATCAAACGAAGGCTTTGCCTGGCGCAAGTGTTTGATACCACCCCGGCGCTTCTTGCCTTCGATGCGCCGCTCGCGCGAGGCTTTGGTCGGTTTGGTCGGCCGCCGCTTGATCGGCGCAACCGCGGCGCGGCGAATGAGATCGATCAGGCGGTCGAGCGCGTCGTCGCGGTTGCGGGCCTGGGTGCGGTGGCGTTGCGCCGTGATCACCAGCACGCCCTCGCGCGTCAGGCGTGTTCCCGCGAGGTGCTCGAGTCGCGCCGCCACGTCGGGCGGCAGCGACGGCGAATGCCGCACGTCGAAGCGCAGCTGTACCGCGGTCGAAAGCTTGTTGACGTTCTGCCCGCCCGGCCCCGAAGCGCGTACGAAGCTTTCTTCGATCTCACGTTCGTCAATGGCGATCTTCGCGTTTATGCGGATCATGGCTCCCGCCCATTATCCGCGCGCGTGGATGACGACAAGCCCCAAAGCTTACTGCAAATCGGCTTACCGCAAATCGGCGGCAGGCATTCCAGCCGCACCGGGAGCGACGAGCGCCGGGCGAGCGGCGCCGCTCGGTCCGCTGGCGCTGGAGGCAAGACCGGCGGGCCGGCCGACGACGGTGAACAGGAGGCCTCCGTCGAGCATGCGCTTGGCGATGCGGCGGGTGTCCTCAAGCGTCACTGACGCGATCATCTGCGGCCGCCGCGCGATGTAATCGGTGTCAAGGTTGTCGATCTGCAGCTGCAGAAGCAGGCCTGCGACCTTGCTCGACGTATCGAGATTAAGCACGAACGCACCATCCAAGTACGCCTTAGCTTTGGCGAGTTCTTGGGCGGTGGGGCCGTCTTCAGCGAGCCGGTGCACTTCCTTGTCGATCAAACCGAGCGTTTCATCGGTCCGGTCGGCGCGGGTCGCCGTCGAACCGAAAAACACCCCGCTGTGTTCGAACCACAACAAACTGTCATAGATCGAATAGACTAGGCCGCGCTTTTCCCGCACTTCCCGGTACAACCGCGAGGAAAACGTACCGCCGCCGAGAATGTCGTTGACCAGATAGGCGGCAAAGAAATCCGGATCTTTGCGCATGATGCCTGGACAGCCGAAATCAATCACCGTCTGCGGCACATCGAGATCGATGGAGATGCGCCGGCCCACGCCTTGCGCGACAACGGATTCGACCGGTGTCAGATCGGCCTTCGCCGGCAGCGCACCGAACACGCGATCGAGCATCGCCTTCGCGGCTTCGGCATCGATGTCGCCGACGATGGCGACCTTGAGTGTATCGCGCGCCAGCACGCGATGCTGGTAAGCGCGCAGATCGTCGATGGTGATCGTCGGCACCGATTCCAAGGTGCCACCCACGGGGCGGCCGTAAGGATGGCCGGCGAAGGCCGTGGACCACCAGCGCAACGCCGCAAGATCGGTGGGGCTTGTCTGCTGCCGCCGCAGCGTGGAGAGGATTTGCGCGCGATTGAGCTCGACGTCGGCGGAGTCGAACCGTGGTGCCGTCAGCGCCAGCCGTAGATCGTCGAAAGCTTCGTCGCGATTCTCCGAGAGGGTGCGCAGCGAGCCGGTGAGGTGATCGCGGTCGACGCGAAAGCTCATTTGCACTGCTTTGCGATCCAGCCGATCCTGAAAGGCCTTCTGATCGAAATCGCCTGCGCCCTCGTCGAGCAGCGACGCCATCAGATAAGCGGTGCCAGCCTCGCCGCTCGGATCCTGGACAGCCCCGCCCTCAAACGCGAAATCCATGGTGATCAGCGGCACCGCCGGTTCGCGCACCAGCCAGGCAACGATACCGCCCGGACTGACAATGCGTTCGATCGTGGTGGCGCGCGCCGGGGCAGCCGAGAGCCCGAATACCAAAAATGGAACCGAGATCGCGACCGCGGCGTGCCGGGCCCAGCTTTGCTCACCAAGCTCGCGCGCGAGGGAACAGAAGCGAGCGGGCAGCGCAAAGGCCAAAGCGTTCACGAACGATCCTCCTCGGAGTGCAAAGTCTTCACCAGATACCCGGTCACTGACCGGCGCACGTCAAGCCATTGCCGCGCGGCTTGTTGTACCGATTCGAGCGTCACGGCCTTAAGACGATCTGGCCAAGTGCGGATACGATCGGCGGTCAGGCCCGTGGTCAG
>JASHVC010000811.1 GCA_030039655.1 Xanthobacteraceae bacterium
CAGCGCGCGCGTCGCCGCGTGGCGCATGCGGTCGATCTGTTCGTTGATCGAGGAGTCCTTCTCGATGTAGGTGTCGGTGCGCGGGATGTAGGCTTCCGGCTGGTAGTAGTCGTAATAGCTGACGAAATACTCGACGGCATTATCGGGAAAGAAATTCTTGAACTCGCCGTAGAGCTGCGCCGCCAGCGTTTTGTTGGGCGCGAGGATCAGCGCCGGGCGCTGGGTCTGCTCGATCACCTTCGCCATGGTGAAGGTTTTTCCCGAGCCAGTGACGCCAAGCAAAACCTGAGTGCGGTCGTGGCGGCCTACGCCTTCGACCAATTCGGCGATCGCCTGCGGCTGATCGCCCTTCGGATCGAAATCGGACTTGATGACGAAGTGCTTGCCGCCTTCGGACTTGTCGGGCCGTGGCGGCCGGTGCGGCGTCCACAGCTGCCCTTGAAATTCGACGCGCCCCTCGCGGAGCAATCTGTCGAGCGACTGCTGGCTGGCAAGACCGGCGACGGTGCCAACCTCGCCGCGCCCGATGCGCGAGCGGGCCGGTGCATCGCCGTATTTGATGATGTTGGCGTCGCTCTTATCTTCTGCGGAGGGTGACGCCTCAGCTTGCTCGTCTTCCCCAATTCCAAGCGCGCGCGCCAGATCGGGATCAAGCTCGCCAAGCGGCGCCGGCGAAGCCGAAGGACCCTCGCCGACGTAGCTCTGCTGCGGCGCTTCGTCGAATCCCTCTCGGGTCGATTTGCGCGCCCGATGCGCGTTGGCGAAGTCGGCGCGGCGGTCGAAGGAATTATCCGGCGGTGGCTGAAGGCCGGTCTTCTGTGGAGCGACGGGTTTGTCACGCCACCTTTCCCCTGCGGGGGTGGTTTGGCCCGATAGGTCGCCTGAGGGAGAACCGTCCTCGCGCCGCGAGGCAGGAGTTTTCGCCTGCTGCGTGTCGATCCCTGTCAGCGAACCCATACCGGCGCGGCCTTGACCGATGGCCGGATTGAGGATTTCCGCCAATGTGGGATCGAGCGGCGGCACATCCGGCCGCGCCGCCTTGGCGCGCGTCGGCTTTGCCGGGTCTTTCTTCGAATGCTTCGCCGGATCGCGCTGCTTGGGGCCCTTCGCCATGGGCGGAATATGGGGCGAGTCCGGGAGCGAGGAAAGTGACGCGCAGCGCGTCATGGCCGGCTTTATGCCGGCCATCTCGATCAGGACGGCCAGGCTGTGCCACATTGCGCGGGATGCCCGGCACAAGGCCAGGCATGACGCGTATAGGAAACGTCCATGCCCACTTTCGATTTCGCGCCGCTATTCGCTTCGGGCCTGCCACCGGCCGCCGCCAAATGGAACGGCCTGGCCAAATACAGTTTCGTCGGCGGCAACAACGATCCCGATCTCGTTCCGGTGGACGACCTCATCGCGGCAGTGACGGCGGTACTCAAGCGTGAAGGCGACACGCTGGCCACCTATGGGTTGGCGAGCGGCCCGCAGGGCTATCGGCCGCTGCGCGAATTCCTGGCGCAAAAACTCAAGCGCACCGCCGGCATCACCTGCAGCGCCGACGAGATCCTCATCACCTCCGGCTCGCTGCAGGGGCTCGATCTCGTCAACGGCCTGCTGCTTAATCGCGGCGACACTATCATCACCGAGGCCGAAACCTATCAGGGCTCGCTGAACCGCTGGACGCGGCTCGGCGTCAACGCAGTCGGCATTCCGCTCGACCACGAGGGCATGCGCATGGACGCCCTCGCGGCAACCCTCGACGATCTGAAAAAACGCGGCATCCGCGCCAAGTACATCTACACCGTCCCAACGGTGCAGAATCCGACCGGCACCATCCTGCCGGAGTCGCGGCGGCTGGAGCTGTTGCGGCTGGCCGAGCAGCACGACGTGCCGATTTTCGAAGACGATTGCTACGCCGATCTCATCTGGGACGGCCGCCGGCCGCCGGCGCTCTACGCCATGAGCAAGCACGGCGGCGTCATCCACATCGGCTCGTTCTCCAAATCGATCGCGCCGGCGCTGCGCGTCGGCTACATCGTCGCGGAGTGGAGCCAGCTTTCGCGCATGCTGCCGCTGAAGACCGACGCCGGCTCGGGCGCGCTCGAACAAATGGTCCTGGGTGAATATTGCCCGAAGAATTTCGACGCGCACGTGCCACCGCTCACGCGCGGGCTGCGCAAGAAGCTCGAAACGCTGATGGACGCGCTCAACGAGCAGTTCGGCACCGCGGCCGAATTCGACGATCCCAAGGGTGGCATTTTCCTTTGGGTCAAGCTCCCTGACGTCGTCGACACGCTGAAGCTCTATCAGCCCGCGCTTGCGGCCGGCGTCGCTATCAATCCGGGGCCGGAATGGACCACCGACAAGTCCTACGGCAAGAGCCGCATGCGGCTCTGTTTTGCCAGCCCATCCCACGAGCAAATCCGTGCCGGCGTCGCTGCCCTCGCCGAAGTCTGCCGCCGCGAGTTCGGCGTGCCGGAGCGGATCGGCAATGTGGAGCAAAGGGCGAGGGCTTAACTGCGTCCTCACCCTGAGGTGCTCGGCGCGAAGCGCCGAGCCTCGAAGGGCGGCTACTTCGGCGCCTGAGCAGCATCCTTCGAGGCGCGCCTTCGGCGCGCACCTCAGGATGAGGTCACGTAGTCAAAACCCCTGCACCACCTTCTCCACGTGCTCGACCGCCGGCGGTGAGGCGAAGCAGTGGCCGACGAGCTTGCGCCATTCCTGAAAGTCGGGTGAGCCGCGGAAATGGACGGTGTGGTCCTCCACCGTTTCCCATTTGACGAACAGCCGGTAGCGGCTCGGATTCTCTATCGAGCGCTGCAGTTCCAAGCCGTGGCAGCCTTTGGCGCGCTTGAATACCGGCGCGGCGCTTTTCACGCCGGTTTCGAATTCGGACTCCATTCCGGGCTTGACGTCGATTTGAGCGATTTCGGTGATCATGGCTTCTCCCAGCTCTGATTCATCAGGACGCGGCGGCCGCCCGTTCGCGCGCTGGCGCCGGCGCAGTTGACGGCGCTTCGAGACCAAGATGGTCGCGCAGCGTCGGTCCGGAATAGTCCAGTCGATAAAGGCCGCGCCGCTGCAGTTCGGGCACGACGAGATTGACGAAATCGTCGAACGCACCGGGGAAATAG
>JASHVC010000812.1 GCA_030039655.1 Xanthobacteraceae bacterium
TTGGTTTTTCTTGTCGAAGGGTTGATGGCCGCCCCCCGGCGAGCCGCCCATTTGGGCTTGCGCACTCGCAACCATAGCGGTCAGCGCCAACGCAACTCCCAGAATTTTGATTGCTCCGATCCTCATTGGTCTACCCCACACGAATGACCCCTACGGACCCCTTGGTCCGCCGGCTGTGAATCAGCGGCGGCGGCAACCAACAAGCGTAATAAAGTTCCCAAATCGGGCAATCTTTAGTCAGAGCGTGGGGGATCGAGAAGAGCCGGAGCGCGGCGCCAGAACGCCCAGTATTGCGCCAGGCTGCCGCTTTTAGGTACGCAGCGCCTGCAAAACGTACTCCCGTAGGCGCACCGGATCGCGTTCGCCACGTTGGGCGAATTCGATCACTTTTTGCGCCACGGCGTTGGCCTCAGGGTCGTCACTCTCGCTGACGCCGAGCGCGCGGCATACGTCCGCGTGCGCGCGCGTCATGATTGCAATAGCTTCCGGCTCGAACGCCTTGTTTTGGAACAGGCGGTACACGGCCATGCCACACACCCTCGTATTCCGTCGCAATCCCGTCTGTGCAGCACCCCCGGGTGCCCCAGCGTTATTGATCGCTGTGTGCAAGTATCAGCGCCCGGCGATGGATGCGCAAGCTGCATAGCGCGACGTCCGGTCAACGCTGTGTGAGCGGCGTCAGTCTACCCATGTGAGGGCCCATAGTGCCCATTGTGTTCTTGCTTTGTTCTTAAACAAATGCTATGCTGTCGGATAAAGTCGTCAACGCGAAGTCAGACAATCGCCTGAGAGGGAATGGTGGCCATGGTCCAGTTCACGACGCGCATGGCGCTTGCCGCTTGTCTTTTAGCTGCTTTGACGATCCCAGGCCGGGCGCAGGACGAGCGGCAAAACGAGCCGGGAAAATTCGACTTTTACGTGCTGTCGTTGTCCTGGTCGCCATCCTTTTGTGCGGCCGCGGCCGAGCGCGGCTACGGGCGGGCTCCGGCGCAGCAATGCGGCGTGCGGCCTTATTCGTTCGTCGTTCACGGGCTTTGGCCGCAATACGAGAAAGGCTTTCCGGAATTCTGCCAGGTGCCGGCGCCGCGGCTGGACCACAACATCGTCTCGTCCATGCTTGATTTGATGCCGGCTCCACATCTCATTTTCAACGAATGGGATCGCCATGGAACCTGTTCGGGCCAATCGCCGACCGCTTATTTTGAGACCATACGCAAGGCGCGTGCGGTGGTGAAAATTCCGCCCGAATATCTTTCTTTGCAGGAGCCGCTGACCGTAGCGCCGGACGCCGTGGAGGCGGCCTTCATCAGGGCGAACTCCGGCCTTGGCCAAGACGACATGGCGGTTGAGTGCGACAAGAAGCGGCTGACCGAGGTGAGGATCTGCTTTTCCAGGGAGCTGCAGTTCCGTCCCTGTCCGCAGATCGCACACCGCACCTGCAAGCGCGACCAGATTCTCATGCCGCCGGTGCGCGGCTCGGCCGCAAACGCAGCAGGCTCTGAAGGCCCGCCTCACTGAGCGGGGTGCCCGTCGCCGGCGCCAAGGGATTGCTGCTAATTTGAGGGACCACTGCCTGTTGGCGGAGGCGGGCGCGGCAGCCGCGATGACGTTCGTTTCGGCGCGATGAATTATCAGCACGCGTTTCATGCCGGCAATTTTGCCGAGGTGCACAAGCACGTGGTGCTGGCGCGCATCCTCACTCACCTGCGGGCAAAGCCTGCAGCCTTTCGCGTCATTGATACACATGCCGGCGCCGGCCGTTACGACCTGTTTGCCGCGGAACCGACCCGGAGCGGGGAATGGCGCGACGGCATCGCCCGCGTCTGGGAAGCGGCGGCACAGCGAAGACTAGCGCCGCCCGTGGTGGAGTTGTTGGCGCCATATTTGGATGCGGTTGCCGCCTGTAATGTGGATGCCAGCTTGCGCACCTATCCGGGCTCCCCGCTGCTCGCGCTGCACCTCCTTCGCCCCAAGGACCGCCTGATCGCCAGCGAGCTCGAGCCGCGCGCGGCGGCGGAGCTTGCGGCGACGCTCCGCAGCGACCGCCGTGCCAAGGCGCTCGTGCTCGATGGTTGGACGGCTATCGGCGCCTACGTTCCGCCCAAGGAGCGCCGGGACATGGTTCTGGTCGATCCGCCGTTCGAGGAGGCGAGCGATTTCATCCGTCTATCCGGGGCTCTGGCTGCCGCGCACCGCAAATGGCCGACGGGCATCTACATGCTCTGGTATCCGATCAAGACGCGTGCGGCGCCCAACGCCCTAACCCGGCAGCTGCAGCGGCTGGCCATAGCAAAGATTTTGCAGTGCGAAATCATGCTCGGCCCGCCGGGGCCGGATGCCGGCCTCATCGGCTCTGGGGTGATCGTGGTGAATCCGCCCTTTACGCTCGAAGCAGACCTATGCGTCCTGCTGCCCGCCCTCGGCCGCATCTTGGCGCCGCAAGGCGGCCACCAGATAGGTTGGCTAGCGGCCAGCCTGTAGCTGACCACTTTTCCACAGGTTAAAATTGGTTTAATTTTCATCTGTGGACTGTTGCTGGCTTGGACGTTCCGCCTCCTGTGGGGGGCTTGGCGGAGTGACTGTGGCTGTTTGTTTGGCCGTTGCCCTTTGCCCGTGTGGATGTCCAGCCGAGCCGCCGCGCCGTGGGGAGCGGGGCGCAGCAACGGCGGGGAAGGGAGTCGCTCGATGGCAATGAGCGGTACAGTTAAGTTCTTCAACGGCGAGCGCGGCTACGGGTTCATTAAACCCGACGACGGTGGCCGCGATGTGTTTGTTCACATCACCGCCGTCGAGCGCGCAGGACTGAAGTCGCTGGCGGAAGGGCAGCGTATCAGTTTCGACGTCGAACCTGACAAGAAGGGTAAAGGTCCGAAGGCGGTCAATCTGGTCGTCACGGGCTAAGCACCGTTCTCCACGCCCGCTTTCATGAGCGGGCACGAGCTTTCATCTCTCTCTGCCAGGGTGCCGGCCCGCGGCGCCTTCGGCATCGGCATTTCAACGATGAATCTGCAACGATGGTGATGCCATGATGATCCTGCGTTTCTCGCCGTCCTCTCCTTTTGTCCGCAAGGTGCGGATTGCGATTGCGCTGTTGGGCCTGGACAAAGACGTCACCGTCGAGCGTGCCGACACCACCGATCCGAACGACTCTCTGCGGAAAATGAATCCGCTCGGCAAAATTCCGGTGCTGATCATCGAGGACGGCAGTGCGGTCTATGACTCGCGCGTGATCCTCGACTATCTCGACGATCGCGCCGGCGGCGGCAAGATCGTACCGCGGGACTCGAAAGCGCGCCTCGCGGCGCTGCGTCTGCAAGCGCTCGCTGACGGCATCCTCGATGCCTCGATCCTTACCGTGTACGAGGGCCGCTACCGCAAAGCGGAAATGCACGAGCCGAAATGGCTGGAGCTTCAAGCCGGCAAGGTTTCGCGCGCAATGGCCGTTCTCGAAGCGGCGCCTCCGCCAATCGATCCCATGCCCGATGTGGGGCAGATCGCGCTTGCCTGCGCTCTCGGTTATCGCGACTTCCGCTTCGGCGGCGGCTGGCGCGGCGAGTATCCCCGTCTTGTTGCTTGGCTTGACAATTTTGCCGCGCGCGTACCGGCCTTCGCCGCGACCAAGCCTGCGTGATGTTGCTCGCAGCGTCGCGATAATCTCTGCTGCGCATCGGCGGCCTAGAAGGAAGCGTAGCGCCGCCATTTTGCTCCGCTTTCATTGCGCGCCCCTCTTTGTTGCGCGATGATTTAGTTGTCCGCGTTTATGGTGGTGACGGCACCGGTAATGCGCCGCCAAATTTCAGATTATAAAATTTTAGGAAATCGATCGAGGTGATCTAAATAAATTTGTAGCGTTGCTGCATTTTGATTCAAGGTACATGATCGACAGAAGCAAAAATTAAGTGCAGCCGTCAGCATTAACTGGACAGCTGGTCCCACCTCGTGAAATTGCTTACGCCGATGATGGTACGGCGATACGGCAAAAGCATCGCCGTTCAAGCACGAGGTAATCATGTTTCGTTTTTCTACCAGAGGAATGATCCTGGCTGGCGCAACACTTGCTGCTACGCTTGTTGTCGTGCCCGCCTCCAATGCGGAGACAAGCTTCGACGGTGACTGGAGCATCAATTTCGTCACCAAGTCAGGACCCTGTAAGTCGTATGCCGGCGTAGGTCAGATCGTCGACCACGTCATTCACTTCAGCGGATCGGGAAGTTTCTCCGGAAGTGTGGAGCCGAGCGGCACGGTAAGCATGCGGTTTTCCGTCGGTCCCAGCCATGCTGAGGGAGTCGGCGAACTATCGAGCGACTCCGGCAAGGGAACATGGCATGCCGACGTGACCGAGGTTTCAATTTGTTCGGGCGTCTGGAGCGCGCAGCGCAGTTAATCGCGCGACTTTCCATTCGAGCTTGCGGCAAACAAAAACCCCAGGGTGTGAGCCTGGGGTTTTGCTTTGCTGTGTTGCTGCGAGCGGGGCTAGAAGCGGTAATTGAAGCCGCCGCGGAATAGGTTGGCGGTGAAGGACACGTTCTCCGTCGGTGCGCCGCCGCATGCGGTGCCGCAACTGAAGTGGCCGAGGTCGACGTAGAGGTATTCGGCCTTGGCTGTCCAATGGCCGGCGATGGCGAATTCGATACCGCCGCCCACGGTCCATCCAGCGTTGGTTACGCTGCCGCCGGCGAAGCCGGGTAGCGATGCTTTGATATCGCCAACGGCGAGGCCGCCGGTCACATACGGCATGAAACGATCGGCCGCGTAGCCGAGGCGTGCACGCACCGTCGCGAGCCAGTCGTCAGTGGTTTTACAGCTCGTGGACGGACAACCCAGCGAACTGGTTGAACCATTAATATCGGCCCAGTCGACGTCGCCTTCGATGCCGAGCACCGCTTGGTCCGCTTGGTAATTGTAGCCGATCGTACCGCCGACGAAGCCGCCAGATGTGTTGAAGCTGCCCGCCGTGCTCCAATTCGAGCTGCCCCAGGCGCCGCCGCCGTTGATACCCAGATAGAACCCGCTCCAGGTGTAGGCGGGTGGCACATAGGCCGCCGGACCCTTGTAGTAGGGTGCCGCGGGCGACGGTGGCAAATCAGCCGCAGCGGCTATACCCCCGAGCGCCGCCAGTCCGACGCACGCAAGAACTACCCGTTTCATTAAGATCCTCCATTGCTCGGTAGTGTCTTCATAGTAATATTTGTGGGCTGCAGCAGCTAGTGCTGAAAAGACACACGGGTTTTCTCTTTGGTGGCGATATTGGGGCGTAGATAAACTGTAAAGCTTACCGTTTATAACTAAGTATATCTTAAGATAGACTATAAGATGGTAGAATAAATACTAACTGTTGGCAGCAGCGCGATTGAAGAGGTGGCATTTCGCACCGCGGCGCAGCAGGGCCGTGCCCGCCGCGCCGCGACCGATTGTGGGTTTAGAAGTGATAGTTGGCGCCCACACGCAAAATGTTGGCGCCAAAATCATTTGACGTTCCGGTCATCGAGAAGTTCGTGTCGCTCAGTTGCATATAGAGCCATTCAACCTTCGCCGACCAACGCGGGTTGAAGGCGACCTCGACCCCTGCCCCTGCGGTCCAGCCCACGAGCGTATGGGTCTCCGTCAGGTTGAAAGAGTCCGCGCGCAAGTCGCCAAAGGCGAGGCCGCCGGTGCCATACAGAAGCACGTTGTTGAGTGCGACACCGCCGCGTGCGCGTAGAGTGCCGAACCAGCGATTGGAGAACTCGAATGGCGAGACGGTATCGTCGGCGGCCGACAAATCGATCTCCGCTTCCGCGCCGAGCACAAACCAACCGCGCTGCCAGTTGTAGCCGCCCTCGATGCCGCCGACGACGCCAGATGGGCGGGTGGGGCTGTTGTCTACGCCGCCCCATTCATAACCGATGGTGGCGCCCAGGTAGGGGCCCATCCATATGGAGGAGGGGGGCAACGGTTCCGGCGGCGGCGCGTAGTAGGGAGACACTGGGAGATCGGCCGCGTTAGACAGATTGGTCGCTGCAAGTATCAACGCCGCGCCAAAGAACGCCGCGCCACGAAACATCCGCATGGTGGCCTCCGAAAAATCGCAACATGCCAGCGGGCGGAACTGCACGTCCGAGTGCGGCCGTGATGGCGATGAGATTAGTCCCGTCCCTTGGTTAGTATTTATGGTGAGGTCGAAGTTAAACGTTGCTGAATCGGCAAGCAGTTCCAAGTTCTTAATGTTAAGAGAGTCTATACGGCGAACGCGTCGTGCGCAGCGCGACATTGGCGAGTTTAGCGGCGCTGATGCTCGGTCCGTGCGCCGAGGTAAATTCGTTACGAACGTGTCACCCTGGGCCAACCACCCTAAGAGCATAACTTCCGCGCAGCTTGCGCGCTCACTAACATGAACGCTCCGAAGAAGGACATCGAGCCGGAGATTGAACCTGCCGAGGCGATCGAAACCGCCGAGGACGATGAGGAACAATCTTTGCCTGAAGCGGATGCAGCCGATGCGGCCGACATCCAACTCGATGCTGAAGGAGGTTCACTCGCCGAAGGCCGTGCCGCCATTATTCACTATGCCAAGCTCGCGCCGTCGCGGCCCGGCGTCTACCGCATGCTCGATGTGCGCGGCGACGTGCTCTATGTCGGTAAGGCCAAGAACATCAAGAAACGCGTAACCGCCTATGCGCGGCCGGGCGGCCTCGACACCCGCATCGAGCGCATGATCGCCGCGACGCGGACTCTCGAGTTCGTCGTCACTCGTACCGAAACCGAGGCGTTGCTGCTCGAGGCGAACCTGATCAAGCGGCTGCGGCCGCGTTTCAACGTGGTGCTGCGGGACGACAAGTCGTTTCCCTATATCCTGATCACCACCGACCATTGGGCGCCACAAATCCTCAAGCATCGCGGCGCGCGCACGCGGCCGGGACAATATTATGGGCCATTCGCTTCGGTCTGGGCGGTCAACCGCACCATCAACGCGCTGCAGCGCGCGTTTCTGCTGCGCTCGTGCAGCGATCCGTTCTTCGAAAGCCGCACGCGGCCGTGCCTGCTCTATCAGATCAAGCGCTGCTCGGCGCCATGCACCAAGGAGATCGATTTTCGCGACTATTCGGTGTTGGTGCGCGAGGCCAACGAGTTCCTGTCCGGCCGCAGTAAGACAGTCAAGAATGAGCTTGCCGGCGAAATGGAAAAGGCGTCGACGGTGCTCGACTTCGAGCGCGCTGCCATCTATCGCGACCGCCTCGCGGCCCTGTCGGCGATCCAATCGCACCAGGGCGTCAATCCGCGAGGCGTCGAGGAAGCCGACGTGTTCGCCGTGCATCAGCAGGGCGGTTTCTCGTGCGTCGAAGTTTTCTTCTTCCGCACCGGGCAGAATTGGGGCAACCGCGCCTATTTTCCCAAGGCCGACCGATCGCTCGGGACCGGCGAAGTCCTGTCCGCGTTTCTTGCGCAATTCTATGACGACAAACCCCCGCCGCGGCTCATCCTGATCTCGCACGCCATCGAGGATCGCGCTCTGCTTGCCGAAGCGCTGTCAACGAAAAGCGGCCGCAAGGTTGAAGTGCTGCTGCCGCTGCGCGGTGAGAAGAAGGATCTGGTTGAGCATGCGCTCGCTAATGCGCGCGAAGCGCTCGGCCGCAAGCTTGCCGAGACGTCGTCCCAACAGAAGCTGTTGCGTCAGCTTGCGGAAACGTTCGGACTGCCGCGGGTGCCGCGGCGCATCGAGGTCTACGACAATAGCCACATACAGGGCGCCAACGCGGTCGGCGCCA
>JASHVC010000813.1 GCA_030039655.1 Xanthobacteraceae bacterium
CGGGGCACGCGGCGATCCACCCCACTTCGCTGGTGCCGCAGCCCTGGGAGACAGGGATGCCGAATTTCTGCTCGAACCGTTTCCAATCGCCGAGCGTCAGCGGCGCCGAGCTCGACGTGATGAAGCGCAAGTTTGGCACATCATCGTGGTGCGCGGTTTGCCCACTGTTGAGCAGAATGTTGATGGTCGTCGGATTACCGGTAGCGATCGTGGCGCCGTGATCGCGCAGGTGCTGGAAGAAACGGCTCGCGGAAAATTTTTCGGCGAGGATCAGCGTCGCGCCGCGGTTGACCGCCCCGAGCGCGCTCAAGGTCTGCGCCGAATTCCAGCTGAAAGGGCGGAAATCGTAGAGTCGATCCGCTGCAGTCATGCCCCAGCCTGAAGTCAGCGGGTCGATGTTGAGCAGAAACTCGCGGTAGCTCAGAACCACGCCCTTGGGCGTAGCGCTGGTTCCGGAAGTGAACAGGATCACCGCGTCGTCACTTGCCCGCGCCGGCCCCTGCGGCTCGCCCGGCGGGCATCGCGACAGTTCGCCGAACAGCGTATCGGGCTCCTGCCCGCCGAAGCGGCCGAGGCGCAGGCGCGGCGCCGCGGCCTCGGCCAAAAGATCGTCAAGCTGCAAGCCGTCCTGATAAAGGACGAGCTTCGGCTTGAGTCGCTCGAAAATGTTGCCGAGCTGATTGCGGTTCATCTCGATGTGGATGGTACAGATCGTAGGACCGGCAGCCATCACGCCGAGATAGCAGAGCAGGTGTTCGATCGAATTGTTGGCAAGCAGTGCGATGCGGTCGTTGGGACCGAGGCCGCGCTCGCGCAGCAATGTGGCGAAGCGCTGGACGCTCTCGTGCAGTTCGCAGTACGCGACCGTGCGGCCATCGTCGGCCGACACTACCCATGGTTTGTCAGGCGTGCGTTGCGCGGCGCGCGCGATCCAGTTCAGCAACAGGTTTGAGCCGGCGTCGACCTGCATGATAAGATTGGCCAAGAAAGCTAATTCCTTAGCAATATAAGCATTTCGGGCAAAGCGCAAAATGCGGTGAGGGTGGAGATGAAAATAGCACGCGTGTCGGCAGCGGCGGCTTTTCTGTTCTGCGCGCTATTGGTTTGGGGAAGCGCCGTCACGGCGCCTTCGGCATACGCGGCGCCCGCGTATTGTCCCAATCCGACGCATGCGCGCCCCGCCAAGGTTCCGCCCAACCTGGAGGCGGCCGTGGCCGCGGCTTTCAACATCGACAAGAGCGCGGTGCCGAACACCGCGTTCGTGCGTTGCGCCGGCCGGCCTCTGATGGGCTGTTACGTCGGCGCGAATCTCAACTGCGATAAGGCCAACACACGTCGCGTGCTGCCGGGGGCAACAGCCTGGTGCCGCAGCAACCCCGACGTGGCAAGTATCCCGATGGTGGCGACCGGCCACGATACGGTCTACGAGTGGTCGTGCAGGGGCAAGCGCGCCGTGGCGGGCCGGCAGGTGATGCAAGTCGATCCGCAGGGCTACATCGCCGACAATTGGAAAGTGATTCACTAGCATGGCCGAACAGAACTTCATGCCGGACCCGATGGCGACGCCGATGGGCGTGGGCACCGCGGCGGGGCCGGGCTCGAACACGGCGCCGTATTTGCCCTACCACGATCTGCGCCAGTGGCTCGAAGAGGCGAAGAAACTCGGCGAGGTGAAGGAGGTCGGCGGGCTTTCCTATCAGCGCGACATCGGCATGGTGGTCGAAATGTCGGCGCACGCCGACGACGCGCCGTGCTTCGTCTTCAAGGATGTGCCGGGGACGCTCAAGGGCAGCCGCCTCTTGGTCAATTTCTTCGCCGGCAAGCGCAGGGCGATGACGCTCGGCTTCTCCAGCGAGCTCTCCAAGCTCGAATTGAGCGAAAGCTTTCGCGTCAACCACGCCGGCATGCTCAAGCGCATTCCGCCGAAATATGTCGAGACCGGTCCGGTGATGCAGAACGTCATGACCGGCGACGCCATCGACGTGACCAAATTCCCGGCGCCGCAATGGCATCCGCAAGACGGCGGCCGCTACATCGGCACCGGCTGTTACAACATCATGCGCGATCCCGACGACGGCTGGATCAATTGCGGCACTTACCGGGTGATGATCCACGACGAAAAGACGCTCGGCTTCTACATCTCTCCGGGTAAACACGGCCGCCAGATGCGCGACAAATATGCGGCGCGCGGCGAGCGCATGCCGGTCGCCATCGTGTGCGGTGGCGATCCCATGAGCTTTCTCATGGGATCGAGCGAAGTGCCGCCGGGCGTGTGCGAGCTTGATGTCGTTGGCGGCATGCGCGGCCAGCCGGTGGAGGTGATCAAGGGGCCGGTCACCGGACTGCCGATCCCCGCCAACGCCGAGATTGTAATCGAGGGTTTTGTCGAGCCCGGCAACGCGCGGCCTGAAGGGCCATTCGGCGAGTGGACCGGCTATTACGCCAGCGACGAACGGCCCGAGCCGGTGATCGACGTGAAGGCGATCTATCACCGCAACGAGCCGATCCTGCTCGGCTGCGTGCCGCAACGGCCGCCTGATGAAATCTGCCGCTATCGCGCCATCGTGCGCTCGGCGCTGTTGCGCGAAAACATCGAGAAGGCCGGCGTGCCCGGCATCACCGCGGCATGGGCGCACGAGGTCGGTAACGCGCGGCTGTTCATGGTTGTTGCCGTCAAGCAGCGCTATCCGGGCCACGCCAAGCAGGCGGGCCACATCGCCGCGCAATGCCACGTCGGCGCTTATTGCGGCCGCTACGTCATCGTGGTCGACGACGACATCGATGTGTCGAACCTCGAAGAGGTGATCTGGGCGTTGATCACGCGTTCCGATCCGGCGACGTCGATTGACATCATCCACGGCGCCTGGTCTACGCCGCTCGATCCGCGCATCGAACCCGAGCGCAAAGCGGCGGGCGATTACACCAACAGCCGCGCCGTCATCGATGCCTGCCGGCCCTGGCACTGGCGCGACAAATTCCCGGCCGTGAACATGCCGAGCGCGGAGGAACGCCGCGAAGCGCTGCAGAGGTTCGGGCATTTGATGGGAGGCTGAATGCCTTCCTCCCCCGCGAAGAGGGGAAGGATGTATTTGGCCACGCCGCCGCAGCCTGTGCTTCACCTCACTGCTGTCAGCGGGAATGCCTGTCCGTTTGTTTCTATGGTCGGATATTGCTTATGATTGAACTGCCGTTGAGCAAGGTCGGGAACTTGGGCGTCGACATAGTGGGCGAGAGCGAGTGTGTTGACGATCCCGTTGTTGTCGACATCGCCTTTACCCATGAGGCCCTGGGCCACCACGTAGGTAAACAGCCCATGGCCCTCATAGCCTTCCAGCGCTTGCTGGGTTGAAGTGCTGGCTGCGAGCACAGTGGTTCCTACAGCTCGGCTTAGAATCTTCAACGCGGTCGCTTCGTCCAGGCCTCGGGTCAAAAGGCCGACCTGCAGTGCGTTGCCCAGCGCTTCGGCATGACAGGTGTCGATCACCATCAGTTTCTTGGTGGCGTGGATATTGGCCACGAGCGCTGTCAACTCTTCCTTACTGACGGCGTCAGTCTTCAGGTGCTCGGTCGAGACCGAGCCGACATTGGAGGTGATCAGATAGTATTCGGCGTCGTCCGTGATGCCATGGCTGGCAACATAGAAGACGAACAGATCATCGGGTCCGACCGCCCCCTGCACGTCCTTCAGCGCTTTGACTATGCTGTCGCGCGTGGTGTCGGCGGGCGTGATTAGGAGCTTGATGTCGATATTCTGAAACAGCTTCTCAGAATATTTTGACAGCGTGTCAGCAAAAAGCTGCGCGTCTTTGGTCGGATAAGCGAGATTAAAGTTTGGGTTCTTGAACTCTTGGATGCCGACCACCACGGCGTGGAGGCTTGACCGGTTTTTCGGCGGCAGTTTTGCGGCGACCGTCCCAATCGCGGAATCGCTGCGCATGGTGTTGGCGGCGTTGTAAGCTTCAACCTGCAAAAAGTTCGGACCGTCGACGAGGTCGACCGAAAAGCTGCGGGTGATGGATTCACCCGGCTGTGAAAGCGAGCCAGTAGCGGGGCTGTCTTGGATCGCTGTGCCGTTGTGAAAAAGCACCACGCGACCGATTCCGCCGCCACCATCGGTGAGCTGGACATTAACGGTCAGCCTTGGCTCGCTGGTCGATGGAGGAAGATCGACGACCCCGACGACAGGGGCCACCTTCACACTGTCAATACCAGCAAACCCCAAGTTGGTAAGCGAGTTTCCGGCGAGGCTCAGCTTGACAAGATCGGGTCTGTAGAACGTGTCGCGATAGGCCGCTATGGGGAAGACGCGGTTACCGACGCGCACGTTGAGGTTCTCCTCAGCACTGGCTGCAGAGACGTCGTAATAACCTTCCGGCGTGATTGCGAGGGAAGAGCCGTCGGTAAATCCAATAAGCTCAACTCGTTGGCGACCAGACGAAAAGTCCCACACTCTGGCCGTGCCATCGAGACTCGCGGAGGCTAGCCAAACTCCGTCCGGAGCAAAGGCAACCGACTCAACCCAGCCGGAATGCCCGGTGAGCGTGCGCAGTTCGCGGCCACTCGCGACTTCCCACAACTTAATCGTCTTGTCCGAATCGCCTGCGGCAAGCATTTGGCCATTCGGGGAGAACGCAACGGACTTGAAAGACGAATATCCAGCTAGGGAGCGTATCTCGCGCCCATTCGCGACATCCCAAAGCTTGACTGTTTTAAAGCTGCCCGAGGCAAGCAAGTGACCATCAGGCGAGAACGCGACCGAGTTGACGCCTTCGGATTGCGGGTCGAGCGTGTTCAGTACTTGGCCGCTCTTCACATCCCACAGTGTGATCGTACCTTCGTGCCTGTTCAAAGAATGGTTGAGCCCGTCATAGCTGCCGGAAGCCAGGATCTGCCCGTTCGGCGAGAACGCAACCGAGTTGACGTATACTGAATGCCCGCTGCTGAAAGTGCGCAGCTCACGTCCGCTCGCCACATCCCAGAGCTTGACCGTCTTGTCCGAACTGCCGGAGGCTAGGATGCGCCCGTCGGGCGAGAACGCGACGGATTGGACCGGGCCGGAATGTCCGCTGAGTGTGCGCTGCTCACGTCCGCTCGCGACATCCCAGAGCTTGACCGTCTTATCCGAACTGCCGGAGGCCAGGATGCGCCCGTCGGGCGAGAACGCGACAGAGTAGATCGAGTTGGAATGTCCGTTCAGGATACTCACCTCGCGTGCACTCGCGACATCCCACAGTCTTACCGTCCTATCTTCACAACCCATGGCCAGAGTGCGACCATCGGGTGAGACGACCCCACGAGCGCAGCCGGCCGAATGTCCGGCAAACGCGCGCAAAAGCTTTCCACTTGCTACGTCCCAGAATTTGATCGTCCTATCCGAACTACCGGAGGCCAGAGTGTTTCCGCCCGCGGAAAAAGCCACGGCTGTGACACGGCCGGAATGACCATTTATGGTGAGCACCTCGCGTGCATTCGTGACATCCCACAGCTTGATACTCTGGTCCCAGCTACCGGTGGCAAGCATCCTCCCGTTAGGCGAGAACGCTACGGAGGCTATCCGGTTAGAATTTCCCGCAAGCGTGGCAATCTCACGCCCCGTTAGAACGTCCCAGAGCTTGACCGTCTTGTCTTCGCTTCCCGAAGCCAGAATGCGCCCGTCTGGCGAGAACGCGACTGACCAAACAATGCTGGAATGTCCGCTGAAGGTGCGCAGCTCACCTCCGCTCGCCACATCCCAGAGCTTGACCGTCTTGTCCGAACTGCCGGAGGCCAGGATGCGCCCGTCGGGCGAGAACGCGACCGAGTTGATTCCGGACGATGCCCTGAGAGCGCGCAGCATTCGCCCGCTCGTGAAGTCCCAAAGTCGCACTGTGCCGTCGTCGCCACCAGAAGCAAGAGTGCGTCCGTCAGACGAGAATGCCACTGTTCTGACATGGTTGGAGTGACCGGTTAACGCGCGAACTTCATGACCGTCGACGGCGTCCCAAAGCCTAATCGTGTTATCCCAACCGGCCGAAGCAAGGAGCCGTCCGTTTGGCGAAAATGAAATGCCCTGAAAATTTCCACCAATGGTCAGTAGTTCACGACCGCTCGTCGCATCCCAGAATTTGATTTCTTCAGGATCGCTACCAGCCAGAATTTGTCCGTTCGGCGAGATCGCGAGTGCGATCACATCCAAGGAATACCCTAGCTGCGCGAAGACCACAGGGTTGTCCTGCGCTTGCGTCGAGCAGAGGCAGGCACACAGCGTGGCCAAAACGGTCAAGAAGTACCTAATCAAAATGCGCGCCTTCGGAAGCTTTCCCGAATTTGATCACTAGCGCATTAGTTGCGGTGTTTGTCCAGACTGCGGCGCTCCACAAGTTGTTGAATGTGAGCGGCCCGTTCAAAATTCGGGCCAGTCAGTTCAGATTTGTTCAGAAACATTCGTTTGCTTATGTCAGCTCACGGGCCGAGCGCTGCGATTTTTACCGGGCGGCGAGCCACACCAAGCGGCCAACGTAGTCGCGGACACGATTGGCCCGCTAGCAAACAAAAAGTGAAAATTCCGGATGAGGGTTACAATGCTGAGTTTGCACTCCTCGTCGGACCCCTCAGCGTAGGGGCGGGGCTTAGACCCGCCCCTACTACGGCTACGGCGCGCCACCTCACCGCGGGGGAGAGGGCTTTTAGCTACGCTGCCGCAGCTTGCGCCTTGCGCTCCAGCACGAAGTCGTAGTTCACGACGTAGAACGGCTCGTTCATGAGCTCGCCGCTCGGCGCTTTGCTGCCGGCTGGCATTTTCTTGAACTCGACGATCAGCGGATCCTTCACGCCATAGACCGCGTCCTGTTCGATCCATTTGTCGCCGGACTGGAACAGATGCGTCACCAGGCCGTGATAGCCGGGCGCGTTCAGCGCGAAGTGAATGTGCGCCGGACGCATGTGGCTTATGTTGGTGCAGTTCATCAGTTCGCCGATCGTGCCGTCCATGGGGATCGTATAGGCGATCGGCGCGACGGTGCGGATGAGGTAAGAGCCGTCGCCCTGCGACTCATAAAGCCCGCGCATCCACGGGCCTTCGATCTCCGGCCGTTGCGCCTCGTAGAGGCCGTCGCCGTCGGTCTGCCACAGGTCTAGCACTGCGCCGGCAATTGGTTCGCCGCCAAGCGCCTGCACCTTGCCGACGCAGAAGCACGGAATACCAGGCGCATTTACCGCCATGTTGCCGCCGTTTGCGATGGCGGGCGCGTCGGCAACGTGGAATGGGCCTTCGACCGTGCTCGGGGTCGCACCGCTTTTCTGCCGATGATTGATCGCGTCGACCAGCATGCTCACGCCGAGCACGTCCGACATGAGGATGAATTCTTGCCGTTTGTCGTCGCACATCTGGCCGGTGCGGGTGAGGAAATCGATGGCCGTGGCCCATTCGGCCGAGGTCGGCTCGATCTCGCGCACAAAGGCGTGGGCGTGCTTGACCAAAGCCTGCATCACCTGCCGCAGCCGCGGATCGGGAATGTCGCTCCATCGCTGGCGCACGATGTCGGTCAA
>JASHVC010000814.1 GCA_030039655.1 Xanthobacteraceae bacterium
CTTAGTCTTTCGAGGAGGTGCCCATAGCCAGGATCCTCCCAATGGACCTCAAGATTGGACAGGAAACCGGGGACAAAGACGAGATCGATGGAACCGTTGCCGATCACCTGGTAGGCGATCCGCACGCTGCCGCTCTTCGCATATCGGGTCTCAGGCGATCGCATGAGGAGTGCACTTCGCAACGGCCTGGATCGAACGCCGTGGGCATCATTTTAGCGGAAAATCAAAGTAAGTGTCCGGAAATGCCTAGTCGTAGAAGCCGCCTCATAAGGCGGAGAGCCGCGCGCAGCATGGCTACTGCCGGCATCATGCGGAGCGCTCGATACGGCCGCGTCGATGTCGCTACTTTGCATCGGCCGTATCGCAAAACTGATTGCACCGCGCCATGTCCGTTAGTGGCACTTCGCGTCGATCCAACGCGCTGCTCCGACCTTCGTTGTTGGTGCGATAAGCGACATCGCCGAAATGACATAAAGCTCGCCATCGTCACGCCAGGTGTTGCTGCCTCGTATGTCTATTGCGGCAAACGTCGTTCCGGAAGGTGATCATTTTGGGGACGGCGCCGTTTGTCATCGCCGGATTGCGGCAGTCGTTCTTGCGCTCGTGGATCGCGGTGATCGGCGCCGAAATGCTCGCAGCGTCCAATTGGGGCCTGGGCTGGGTGATCTTCGACGCCATGCAATTTCTCAACGCCGACGTGATGCTCGCCTCGATCATCGCCATCGACCTCATCGGCTTTGCGGCCGAGCGCTTCGTGTTCGGCTCGCTCGAGCGCGCCACCATCTATCGCTGGGGCATGGCGCGGATGGCGAAGGGATAGGATCGTCAAGAAGCTGCGGGCGCGGAGCGTTCGCCCATTAGGTTGCGTGCTCGTTATTGCGGGGCTCGTAGCTGTCGGCGCGCCGGCTTATCAACCGGCGGAACTGAAGAACTGTCGGACGCATAGCGAACCTCCCAGGCATTCGTTCCCGGCGCGAAAATTCCTGCGGTCGCTTTTCCCGACGCGATTGGGGTGACAATCGACATGGCGCCAGTTGGGCGAAAAGGAGTTCTTGACCCATCGCAACATTTTTACGCCGCTTGCCTATTGAAGCGACGACGCGGTAGCGCATTATCGTCTTTTCTCCGTTGCGAGGGGAGACTGGTCATGCCGCAAGCTGAGACAAAAACCACTGCCGAGCGACGCTTTCCAACACTTACGGAACTGGGTGAGCTGCAACGCCTAGGGCATCGCCAAATAGCAGGGTTCGACATTTATCATCACGTCATGGCTGCTAGCTGGACCGGTTTTTTCTCGGTACTGGCCGCGGCTTATGTGGCGTTCAACTTTGTATTTGGATTGCTCTATCTGATTGTCCCTGGAAGCCTTGCCAATGCACGACCTGGTTCCGTGGCCGATGTATTTTTCTTCAGTGTTCATGCCATGGCGGCGCAAGGCTACCGCGATATCCATGCAGCAACACTCTATGCCGACCTCCTGGTGACCGGCGAAGTAATGTGCGGCCTAGTCGTTATTGCCCTGATAACGAGTCTTGTATTTGCTCGCTTTTCGTGCCCAAAGGCCGGCATTATTTTCAGCAAACAAGCCGTCATCACGACGGCCGACGAACAACCGACCTTGCTGATTCGCGTCGCAAATCAACGTAACAATCTTGTGATCGACGCAGAGGCGACCGCGATAATCACGCATGACCTCAGCGAGGCCTCGAGCGGCATTATGCGGCGGTTCGAGGACCTTAAATTTGTGCGGAGCCGCACGCCGCTTTGGACCTGTACATGGACTTTAATGCACCGGATCGATCAGTCGAGTCCGCTGTGGGGGATGAGCCCCGAGGACCTCATCGCACAGAACGCTGAAATATGCATTGCTATTACCGGCATCGACGAAACGCTAGCGGTTCCGGTTTGCGGGCACTTCAGCTATCCTGCGCGCCAGATTCTCTGGAACCACCGCTTCGCGGACGTTTTTGGCATGACGAAAGCGGGCCGCTTCCAGATCGATTATTCTCGCCTGCACGAGACGGTCCCGGTGCTCAACTGAGCTACTTGTACACCGCGGTCCGTCTAACTAGTGCAAGGTCGATGATCGCCTGCACAAGGAGCAGACTATGAAAGTCGCAAGCGGAGTCTTAATGGCGTCTGCAGCCGCCGTCGTGGCATTGGCAACTGTGTTAATGGCAGCTTGCTCCAAGGATCAGCAAGCCGATCGTGGGAAATATTTGGTGACCCTGGGAGGGTGCAACGATTGCCATACACCGGGGTATTTCTTCGGCAAGCCGGATATGGCGCGGTACCTTGGTGGCTCCGACGTAGGATTCGAAATTCCGGGTCTCGGTGCTTTTGCTGGCAGAAATATCACACCCGACAAAGAGACTGGGATCGGCTCCTGGACTACGGAGCAGATCGTAACTGCGCTGCAGACCGGCAAGCGGCCGGATGGCCGCGTGCTTGCGCCGATCATGCCGTGGCATGCCTTTGCAAATCTTACAAAGGATGACGCTACCGCAATCGCCGCGTTTCTCCAAAGTCTGCCGCCGGTCAAGAATAGCATTCCCGGACCGTTCGGCCCTGGCCAACAAGCGTCGTTCTTCCTTTTCAGGATTTTGCCACCTGGACAGACAGTCGCGGCAGCGCCAAATTAAGCACACTCAAGGGCGTGCAGCCGATGACTCCCAAACACTGACCGTGAGAACTTTGCCAGCTGTTCGCTAGGCTCCTTCCAACGCGGATTTGCGAAAACAGCACAACCTGAGTACCGCGACATCGGCACAATTCAGAAGCTCGATTGGAGTTATACTATACCCGCACAAACTCCTTGCCCTTGTTGGCGGCGGTAAAGCCGTTGAACACCTCATTGACCCCATTCCAGGTCTTGAGCTTTTTCACGTTGCCCAACCAACGCTTGACGTTGGGATAGGCCGAGAAGTCGCAATCAATCAGCTCACCGATCGACACCAGACCGGCACCGAAATAGTCCGCAATCGTGAGTTCGTCGCCGCAGAGATACTGCTTGTTGGGTCCGATCCAATAGTCATTGAGAATCTGCAGCCAGTTCTTGGCTCCCTGCTGTCCCCAAGCGACAGCACCGGCGTGGGCCTCGTCGCTGCGGCGCTTGTGGTGGGGAAACAGTTGCGGATAGACCAGCCCATAACCGAAATCGCGATAGAATTGGGTGTTGAGCCAATCCATCATCTCGTTGATCTTCGCGCGCTTCTTCAAATCCTTCGGATAGGACGGCAAGTCGTATTTGTCGGCCAGATATTTCATGATGGCTGAGCCTTCGGTCAGGCGCAGATCACCGTCCTCCAGCATTGGCACCATGCGGTTTGGATTGAGCGAGACGTATGGCTCCTGATAATGGGCGCCTTTGAGTATATCGACTGTGTCCTCATCGCACTTGATGCCGCTCTCGGCGATGAGCAGTCGCACAGGACGGCACGCCGTGGAAACCGGATGCATGTAGAGCTTCATGGTCTGACCCCCGTCTCTTCGTTGCCCAGTCGTGCGCGCGCAAGCGCCTGGTTTGGCAACGGACTGTGATTGAAGCGTGGCACGATCGCGCCGGCGCAATCCGTTTTAGCGCAATAATCCAAAGAGGAGAACGGCCGGATGGTCGAGACGTTGCGTTACACCTTCGATGATCTTACGCGCGACGCGCAGAGCGGCAAGTCGATCAGCGCCGAGCAACACATGGCGGAAATTCTCGCCGCCGCGAAGCTTGCTGACGCAGCGGTAGCTAACATCTGTCGTTGATCCACTTCTGACCGATGAGGGCTGCTTATAGCGACCATTCGCCGCGCATGCCGACCAGTTCGTGTGACCCGAAGAAAATCGAGAGCCACACCCATGCTGCATATGCGAACTGGTATCAATCGACGCTTTTGGCACATCGCATCGATCCAACGCGCCGCTCCGACTTCCGTTGTTGGTGCGATAAGCGACATCGTCGGCACTGCGGGAAAATGTCGTTCCCAAAGTAGCTGAAAGGCGGGCAGTCGAAGCGCCTGCTTAGCGAGCGCAGGCTTCGATTTTGGCGTGTGGCGAGTGTCTGCCATTCGATTATCGTTGCCCAGGGGATCGAACTGACGTTTCAGAAACTCCGGCGAAAAGCATTGAGCGTCAGGGCCAACGTTCGATTTGAGCCAGTTGATGGGCGTTGCAGCTGCAAATCCCATCGAATGTTTTGTGGATAAAGACGGATCCCCGAAGTGTGTTGCAGAACAATCACAGGTCATGGGACGCAACACGATATCGTGGAATTGCCGCGAAAGGATGTGGCGCGATCGATACGGCGCCTGCTTGACTGCACAGGCTACCTTGGCCCGGCGCGACTAAAGCAGCGCTTACGTTGGCATGTCCGCAGATCGCGTAAATGGTGTTGCGATGATTTCGGGTTTGAGGATCCATATTTTCGCCTGCCTGACCGCTGCCCCCGGACTGTCGTTGTCAGTGCCCGCAATCGCTCTGACGCAGCAGCAAATCGAGCAGTGCGTAAACAAAGACAACAACTATTTGCCAGATCTGGTGGTCGCCGCCTGCACGGCATCAATAGAGTCGGGCAGGTGGAGCGGCAAAGAACTCGTTTGGGCCTTCCAGCGCCGCGGCCTCGGGTTGATCGCCAAGCGCGACTACGACAAAGCCATGGCAGACTACAACGAGGCGATTAGGTTCGATCCGAAAGCTGCCGTTTCCTACAACGACCGTGGCGCCGCGTACATAGCTAAACGCGATTACGACAACGCCATCGCGGATTGCACCGAGGCGATCCAGCTCGATCCGAAATATGCCAGTCCCTACAATAACCGCGGCCTCGCATACAAAGCCAAGGGTCACTACGATCGTGCCATTGCCGACTTCGATCAGGCGATCCAGCTCGATGAGCAATTTGCGCTGGCCTACGACAATCGCGCCGATACCTACACAGCGATGGGTGACCTTGACCACGCCATCGCCGATTACAGCGAGGCCATAAGGCTCACCCCCGACTACGCCCTCTATCGCAACGACCGCGGCAATGTGTACTACGCCAAGGGCGATTACGACCACGCCATCGCCGATCATGACGAGTCCATAAGACTCAGCCCGAACAATGTCGTCTACCGCAACGACCGTGGCAACGCGTACTACGAAAAGAAGGACTACGACCGCGCTATTACCGACTACGACGAGGCGATCCAGCTCGATGAGAAATTTGCGCTGGCCTACTACAACCGTGGCGACGCATATGCAGCCAAGAAGGATTACGACCACGCCATCGCCGACTACACCCAGACGATCCAGCTCGAGCCGAACAACGCCGGCGCCTTCCACTCACGCTGCTGGTACCGCATGCTCGCCAACCGCGACCTGCGGGGGGCGCTCGCTGACTGTAACGAATCGCTTTGGCTGCGGCCCAACGCTGCCAATACGCTCGTCAGCCGCGGCGTAGTGCACTTGAAGCTCGGCGCATTTCAGCGAGCCATAGCCGACTTCAGTGCGGCCGTCGCCACGAACAAAACGGACGCCTACTCATTGTATGGCCGCGGTATCGCTAAACTGAAAAGCGGCGATACTGACGGCGGCAACGCAGATATAGCAGCCGCCAAGGCGATCCAGCCCGATATCGCAAACGCGTATGCCCGCTACGGGCTGACTTGAAGGCCGAAGCTGAATTCGGTTAGTCCGCTGCTTGGGTTGGGTGATCTTCGACGCCAAGCAATTTCTCATTGCCGACGTAATGCTCGCCTCGATCATCGCCATCGGCCTCATCGGTTTTGCCGCCGAGCGCTTCGTGTTCGGCTCGCTCGAGCGCGCCACCATCTATCGCTGGGGCATGGCGCGGATGGCGAAGGGATAGCCGCAGCTGTCATCGTCCGCGAAAGTGGACGATCAGTACGCGGTGACTCTCCTCTAATGCTGTGTTTATTAGATGCCCGCCTTCGCCGGGCATGACAACGACATCGGACAGCGATGGCTCACATCGAAGCGCACGACATCTCACTGATTTACGACACCCCGGGCGGCACCGTGCCGGGCGTCAGCGGTGTGAGCTTCAGCATGGAGGCATCGGAATTCCTTTGCATTGTTGGGCCGAGCGGCTGCGGCAAATCAACGCTGCTCAATATCATCGCGGGTTTTCTGACGCCGACCGCCGGTGAAATCCGCATTGGCGGCCAGCCAGTCCGCGGTTACGGCATGGACCGCGGCATCGTGTTTCAAGACTTTGCCCAGCTTTTTCCCTGGCGTACGGCCCTGGGCAACGTGGCTTTCGGCCTAGAAATGAAAGGCGTGGCGAAGGCCGAGCGCG
>JASHVC010000815.1 GCA_030039655.1 Xanthobacteraceae bacterium
CGTTTCTCGGGAATGGCACAACGGCTGCGCGCCAGTCTCACGGCCAACATCGCCGCGGCGCGCACGCAGATCGCGCGCCAGCGCGAACGGGTCGGGGCTTTCGCTGAGCGCGCCGAGCGCGCCGTCGGCGTCATCCTTGATCAGCGTGCCATGCGGTATGAGAGCGCCGGCCAATTGCTCACCGCCTTCTCGTATCGTGGCGTGCTGGCGCGGGGCTTTGCGCTGGTGCGCGACGCGGCAGGTCTGCCGCTGCGCGCCGCCGCTTCCGTCAGCTCCGGTATGCGGCTCGACATCGAGTTTTCCGATGGCCGCGTCGGCGCGGTGGCCGGCGACGCGCGGGTCACGCCCGAAGCTCCACCCTCACCGCCGCTACGCTCGCGCCGCCGCCGGCCGGGGGGCAGCAGCGAAGGGCAGGGAAGTTTGTTCTGATCTACTTTTTGCCGTTTGCTTCGGTTTTTGCGGCTTTGATGGCGCTCAGTTCGCCGTTCAGTTTTTCGACGGTCGATTTAAGCGCGGCAATCTCGGCGCGGGCAGCCGCAAGGTTGCGATCGGCGGCGCCCAGCCTGTCTTCGGTCTGGCGGGCGAGCTTGGTCAATTCCTGCTGAAGAAAATCGACATTGGCCTGCAGGCATCCGGTGCGACGATCCATTTGCTTCTCGGCCGTGCATATTTCTAATCCGCGAACGTCTTGTGCGGCTGTCGGCGTCGGCCAATTCGCGGGCAGGGCCGCAGCCATGACCAAAGAAAGCGCCGCCGCGAGCGATCGGTAAAGCCGCGCCACCTCGTGTTCCATGGACGTGGCCTCATCAACGAGCGGATTCGGCGACAGGGCATACACGCTCAAGGAGCGCATTGAGACGCTCGCCAGCTACCTTCGCCGAAGCCTGGTGGTAACCGGGCCGGATCGGGTTGAAGAATGAATGACCGGCGTCGGGATAGTGGAAGATCTCGATGTTCGGCCGGCGCTCGGCAAGCTGCGTGACAGCGTTGACTTCGTCCTGCGGGATATGAGGGTCCTTCAGGCCGTAATGCAGATGCACCGGACATCGCACTGCGGCAAATTCTTCGGCGTGCTTGGCGATGCCCATGCCGTAGAACGACACCGCGGCATCCACATCGGCGCGCGCCGCCGCGACGAACGCCAAGCGACCGCCGGCGCAAAAGCCGAGTGCAAACACTTTTTCATTGGCGGACGGTTGGCTGCGCAACCATTTCACCGCTGTGACAATGTCGCGGCCTGCAGCTTCGACGTCGAAGGCCGCAAGCCGCTCCCAGGCGGCGTTGCGGTCCGGCCCGTCGAAGCCAAGTTCTCCTGGATATTGCGAGCGCCAGAACAGGTTCGGCACCAGCGCGTTGAAGCCGCGCTCGGCATAGTGGTTTGCCATCTCGAAGTTGTGCCGGCTCAATCCAAACATCTCGGTGAAGATGATGATGCTCGGCGCGGTGGCCGCCTCTGGCTGCGCCAAATAGGCGTTGAACGCGCGATCGCCCTCGCGTTGCAACACCAACTTGCCGTTTTTTTTCATGCGGGTCGATCCTGCGTGACTTTAGCGTCATCTTATCGCAGGCTGCCTATGAACCGCGAGCGTCTTCAGGCCGGAGAGGAAATTGATGCAGGGCAAGATCGCCGTCGAAGAGCATTTCGCCATTCCGGATACGACCGATCGATCGATGCGCTACCAGACGGAGTATTGGACTGGCTTGCAGCCGCGGCTGCTTGACCTGCACGACCGGCGGCTTGCTGAGATGGATGCCACCGGCATCGAGATCGAAATTATTTCGCTCAATTCCAACGGCGTGCAGAGTGTTCTTGATCCGCAAAAGGCCGCTGCGCTCGCGCGCAAGGCCAATGATGCGTTGGCAGAAGCCATCGCCAAGCGGCCCGACCGGTTCGCGGGCTTTGCCGCCTTGCCGATGCAGGATGCGGAAGCGGCCGCCGCGGAGCTTGAGCGGTGCGTGCGCGATCTCAAATTCAAGGGCGCCTTGGTCAACAGCTTTTCCCAGGTCGGCATTCCCGACAGCGCGGTCTATTACGACCTGCAGGTTTACTGGCCATTCTGGGCGGTGGTCGAACGGCTGGGCGTGCCGTTCTACTTGCATCCGCGCGACCCGCTGCCCACGCGCCGGCGGGCCTACGACGGTCACCCCTGGCTCATTGCCTCGCCGTGGGGGTTCGCCGAAGAGACCGCGATGCATGCGTTGCGGCTCATGGGCTGCGGCCTGTTCGACGCTTATCCCAAGTTGCAGATCGTCATCGACCACCTCGGCGAGCGCATCCCGTACGATTTGTGGCGGCTCGACCATCGACTCACCAAGGTCCCCGGCCGGCCGGCGAAACGCACCATGGGCGATTACTTCCGGCAGAATTTTTATGTAACGACGAGCGGCAATTTTTGCACCACATCGCTGATCCACGCGATTCTCACGCTCGGCGCCGATCGCCTATTGTTCGCCGTCGATTATCCGTTCGAGGATCACGCCCAGGCGTGTTCGTGGTTCGATGCGACTGACATTTCCGAGACTGACCGCCGCAAGATCGGCCGCGACAACGCGATGGCGCTGTTTGGTCTCGGCTGACACGAATCTTGGCTGACGCGAATCTGACTGTTTGTTCATCCCTCCGTCACGAATCTGACTATTTGTTCATGCCGCAGTGCACGCTGAGTCATTTTCACATCGGTGATAAGCAAGTGCCGTGGAACCGCCACGTTGCTGGCGTGTTGTGAGCAAAGCGAACATTCGTTCGCGTTCCAAGGAGGACTTGATGAAAGGGACTGTTTTCGCGTTAGCGGTTGCAGGGCTAACTCTGGCTGCAGCATCGGTACAGGCCGCTCCCGTCGCGCCGCTTGCGCTCGGCGTGCATCAGAACAACGTGACGCAGGTGTATTACTGGCATGGGCGCCGTTGGGGTCACTGCGGATGGTGGCATGGACATCACTGGCATTGCTGGTAATTCAGCTCCGGTGACGTTGCACTCGCACAGCAGCCGGCGCGGTTGCTGTGCGAGTGATTCTGGGGGAGAGTTTGAACCCGTTTTCTAACCGACCACGGTCCTCCTTGTTTTTGGTCACGCTTTCCGAAGTCTGACTATTTGTTCATCCTCATCAAACAAATAATTTGGTCACAACTCAGTGTCGCGCGATCAAATTTCATTGCGTCGAGCTGACTCATCATTCTGTTCGTGATACGAGTAGAGCATGCAGTCGCTTGGTGTTGGCGCGCTGCGTGCACTTCAAAACACTGCTTCGCGTCTAAGGAGGAATTCAATGCGAAAGACTATTCTTGCCTTCGCGGTGGCCATGCTGACTTTGGCGGCGGCGCCGATCTCGCAAGCTGCTCCCATCGCACCGCTTCCGCCGGGTGCTTCCACCGCTCACAGCAACGTGGTGCAGGCGTATTACTGGCGCGGCCATCGCTGGGGCCATCGCCGTTGCTGGCGTTCGTACGGCCGCTATCACTGTCGTTATTGGTAAGCCCGCGTCTTCAGCGGGCCGGCGGCGCAGCGGCTAGCTCCGCCGTGGTCTGGCGTTTCGGCTGATAACGGGGTCAATGAGGCGCTGCGCCGAGCACAGTCGGCGCAGCGCTTTCTTTTTGCCAAAGGTGCCACTTTCGTAAGCGCGCGCTTCTTTGACTTTCACGCCGCTGCCCGCGCGGTGGCGTCGTCCAATACCATGTCCGCCCCCTTTTCGCCGATCATTACCGCTGCGGCATTGGTGTTGCCGGACACCAAGGTGGGCATGATCGAGGCGTCGATGACGCGGAGGCCAGCGAAGCCGCGCACGCGCAAGCGTTCGTCGACCACGGCGGCCGGATCGGGGCCCATGCGGCAGGTCGAGGTCGGATGATAGACCGTGGTGCCGGTATTGCGGGCGTAGGCGAGCAGGTCGGCATCGCTGACGCATTTCTCGCCGGGGGCGCGTTCTTCAGCAATCAGCTTGCGGATGACCGGGCGGTTCATGACATCGCGCAGCCTCTTTAATCCGGCGACGATAGTGTCGCTGTCGCCGCGCGCGGAGATATAACGCGGCTGAATCGCCGGCGGCATCGCCGGATCGTTCGACTTGATGCGCACGAAGCCACGGCTATCGGGTCGCAACTGGCATACCGATGCCATGAAGCCGGAAAACGGATGCACGCTGGCGCCCGCTGTCTCGGACGAGAAGATCAGGAAATGGATTTGCACGTCGGGGGTGGCAAGGTCGGGCCGGGTCTTGAAAAATGCCCCGGCATAGCCGGCGCCGATACTCAACAATCCCTTGCCGGTCAGGAAGTAGCTAATCCCGGCAGCGTAGCGATGACGCCAGTTGTTTATCACGTCGTTGGCTGTGATCGGTTGGCTGCAGCGAAATTGCATGCGGACCTGGAAATGGTCCTGAAGGTCGGAGCCCACGCCGGGCATGTCGGCGATCACCTCGATACCATGCTTCGTTAGCAGATCTGCTGGCCCAACGCCGGACAGTTGCAAAAGCTGCGGCGAGTTGAAGGCTCCGCCTGAAAGAATCAGTTCCCCAGCGGCGTAGGCGGTGTGCGTGGCGCCGCGTTGCCGATATTCAATGCCGACGGCGCGCCGTCCTGAAAACAGGATGCGGCTTGCCAGCGCATTGAGTTCGACGCGCAGGTTTGGCCGGCCGCGCGCTTGCTTCAGATACCCGGCAGCGGTGGACCAGCGGCGGCCTTTCCTTGACGTCAGCTGGAAATACCCGGCCCCTTCCTGGCTCGGGCCGTTGAAATCGTCGTTGCGGGGAATGCCCGCCTGCTGCGCTGCCTCGATGAAGGCTTCGGCTAATGGATGGGCGCTGTCCACATTGGAGACCGAAAGGGGGCCACCGACGCCGTGCAAGGCGTCGTCCCCACGCTCCTGATTTTCGGCGCGCCGGAAATAGGGCAGCACGTCATCGAAAGCCCAGCCGGTATTGCCGAGTTGACGCCAGTGGTCGTAATCCTCGTGTTGCCCGCGCACATAGAGCAGGCCATTTATCGAACTTGATCCGCCCAACACCTTACCGCGCGGTTGGATGACCTGGCGGTTGTTGAGCTCGGGTTCCGGCTCGGATTTGTAGAGCCAGTTGACCCTGGGGTCGTTGAACAGCTTGGCGAAACCGAGCGGTACGTGAATCCAGAAATGGCGGTCGTGTCCGCCAGCCTCCAACAGCAGCACGCGATGGCGCCCGGACGCAGTGAGTCGGTTGGCGAGAACGCAGCCCGCGGAGCCGGCGCCAACGATGATGTAGTCAAAATTTGCCGAGCGCGCGTTTGCTGTCACAGTACTGTCTCTCCCCAGCGACAGGATAGCGGGAATATCCACCACCGCCAGCCTCTGTGATGTGGACCGCGGTGCCGGTGACAAGTCCATCGCGCAGAGATGGCCGGTGTCGATCGGATCAGTGGCGGCTTGGGGCACTTTTGTCACTCCGACTGGTGGGGCACTGCGGTGACGACTCGCCCGATTTCGGAAATTGACCCGGGAGATTTGCTGCAGTGCGGTGCGTAGACAGCTAAAGGTGCGCCCCGACCCCTTTGGGCTTTGGAACTCACGCCAAATGGAATAGGTTTACCTCTACCATCGATAGCAGCTCTGCCCAGGCGTCGATGGCTGAGAGACCGATCGCACTCCCGCCTGCGACGGGAAGGGAGTTGGGCAAAAGAGGAGAAGCGCATGCGCAAAATCTTGATTGCTACTTTGGTTGTTGCCGGGGTTGCATTCGTCGGGACGTCGGCCGGCTCGGCCCTTCCCGCGAACAACGCGGTGGCCAAGCAAGGCGAGACCATGAAGGCTCCGACCACAAACGTCTGGTATAGGCGTCACCGGTGCCACGGATATTACAGCCGCTGGTGGTGGTGCTAATATCGACGAGACGATTGTTCAGATGGGGGGCTCGGCCTTCGCGTGGCCGGGCCCTTTCACTTGCGTGGTCGATCGGCAAGCAGATACGGACGCCGCGCGCGATCATACTCGACCGCGAAGCACAAATAGTAGGAAGATGGCTTGTTCTGCCTTGCAGTTGCGCACCGGTCAAAAACGTAAAGATCTGATACTGAACGGTACGGCCAATAAGGATCAATTCCGAGGCGCTCTTCCCGGCCCGGAAAGCCACCAAAGCGATCGATCTTCCCTCTGAGACTCGGGTCGCTCGCAATCAACGCGTCGCGCAATGAGTCGCCTTCGATAAAGTTGTCAGGAAGCTGATCGAATGGCCCATCGAAGTAGGTGTTGGTCGCCATGTTGAGTTGGTAAGCGCCGATCAAGATTTTGCGGTCGCGCAATTGATCGCGGTAGAAGCCGAAACCGGTCCTTTTTCCGATCAGGATGCGGTCAGTGCGCGGGCTGGGCTCAAACTGGTCGGCCACCTTTACGGTCTCATCGAGAATAAAATGAAAAATCTTGAGCTTTTGATCGAAGACCAGGAAAAACCGAATACCGGATTCGTCAAATACGGGGCCGATGAACTTTTCCGTTGGAGCCAGCGCGTCCATCGGCGGCCGGACATTCGATAAATCAAAGAGCTTAAAGACCACGCTTTTGCCGCCATAGGTCATCCTGTAGATCAGACGATCTACTTTCTCGAGCTCGACTCCCGCGGAAGCATCGAGAATGATGTGAGCATTCGGCGTCTCGTTACGCCACCCTTCCAGGTCTTCCGAATAAGCAAAAATGACTTTTCCTTCATCGCGGGTCCTGGCGTCCAAGGTGATGTTGCCGTCGTAGGGTATGCCGTTGTTGATAAAGGTGAAGTAATAGAAGTTTTCGGTGGGATAGACCGTCACGTTGTCGGGCAGGTTCGCAAACACGAACGCGAACACCGCCTTCGGATTGTTGACGTCGAGGCTGCTCCCGTGAGTCGCTTCTTCAATATACGCTTGGTTGGTGTGCAGCTCCGGCATTTGTGGTTGCGCGGTGACGACACTCGGGAGGATGAGCGCTAATAACGGGACTAACCGCACGAGAAAACGCCCCACAGTACACCTCGGTCTTGCTGTACGAAGACTGGATGGTGCGATCATCGCGCCAGCCATTGTGGCACGCGTTTGAGCGCATCGGCGCGCGCGGCTGGGTTGGTTCCGCTATGCACACGCCCGGTGGGATCGGGGGTGTGCGCCAGCCCGGTGCGCATGCGTATGGGCGAATTGGCGCGATCGAATTCGTGGTGCGCGCCCGGATAGACGATGATTTGCACGCGGGCGCTGCGGCCGTGCGCGTCCGCCACCATCTGCTGGCAGGTCGAGGCGAGTTTCCAATCGTCGGCGCTGCCGATGAGAATGAGCGTGGGGACCCGCGCGCTCCATGCGGTTTCGCGCAGGCGACGGCAGCCGGGATAGAGTGCAACTGCCGAGCGGAAGTCGGGGCCGCCGTCGTGGGGAACCGCATTGGGACGTACCGTCCACAGCGCGGTGGAGCCGCCACTCGACCAGCCGAGCAACGATATGCGATCGAGACGCACATAGGGTTGCGCCTGCAGCCAGTGGCGCGCGGCCTCGGCATCGGCCACGCGCTCGCGCGACGAATCGGCCGTTGGGCGGCGCACGCGGCACTGTGAGCCGAGTCCGCGCGAACCGAACGAATCGGGAAAGAGCACAACGAAGCCGTCTGCGACTAAGAGCTTTGCCCATTCGCCATAAAGCTCTGTGGTAGCGGCGGGGCGGCCGTCGAGGCCGCCGCAATCGTGCAGGGCAACAATCGCCGGGAATGGGCCGGCCGCCTCGGGCCGGTAGAGCGTCGCGTGTAGGGTTATGGCCCCGTCGGGAATATCGACGTTTTCCGCGGCCGCGACCGTGGCGGTCCACAGGGTTGCGGCGGCCAGCGCACAGAAAACTTCCTTAAAAACCATGTTGCCAACATCAACTTGACGTCTGGATGGCATCTTAACATGACGATTTGGCCTGACGCAGCGACTTCCGCGGCGGAAAGTGAGGGTTTCGCGGCACCGGCCGAAAGATTATCTTTCGGCGTGGACTTTGCGGACCGCT
>JASHVC010000816.1 GCA_030039655.1 Xanthobacteraceae bacterium
TTCTTCTGCACGAAGCGATGGTGCCAAGCGCAGATAGGGATTCGATGCCATACTTGCAAATGGGTGAGGGCGCCAAGTCGGGCAATGCCGACGCCAGCTGTCATCGTCCGCGAAGGCGGACGATCCAGTAATCGCTAAGCTCTACGAAACGTACCGAGTCGTCAGCGTTTACTGGATTCCCCGCCTGCGCGGGGAATGACAACTATTCGCCTCAGCCTGAGGTGCTCGGCGCGATAGCGCCGAGCCTGGAAGAATGCCGACCTCAGCGTCTCGGCCGCATCCTTCGAGGGCCGCTTCGCGGCCACCTCAGGATGACGGGAACAGGCGTGCTAAAATAACCTTAAGCCGGAGATGCCCATGCCCGGATATCTCGGAGCGCTGGCGATCGTTCTGTTGCTCGCAATAGTGCTAAGCCGCGTCTGGCTGTTAAAGCAGCAGGGTGTCACGGCCGTGAAATTCGGCGAAATCGACAAGACCGATTTTCTGATTCCGCCCGTCATGCTGTTTTATTTCTACTTGGTGTTCGCCGCTGCGTTCGGCTGGCCGTCCGTCGGCGTGCGGCGTTTGTTTCATTCCGGGCCGGTGGCGTGGCTCGGCGTTGTCGCGTGTGCGGTGGGACTTTTAGCGCTGTTGTGGAGCCTGATTTCGTTCAAGCGGAGTTTCCGCATCGGCATCGACATGGATCGCCCGGACGCGCTGATCACGTCCGGCATCTTTGCCTTCAGCCGCAACCCCATTTACGTCGCCTTCGCCTTGGTCCTGATCGGCGAATTCTTGATTTTTCCAAACTGGATATTTCTGGCCTATATCGCCGGCTTTGCGTTGCTGGTTCACCGTCAGGTGCTGCGCGAGGAGGATCATTTGAAGGCGCATTACGGCCCACAGTACTTGGATTATTGCCGGCGTGTCAGAAGGTATCTGTGACCGTCTTCGTCCGTAGCGCGGGAACCGTTGGTCCTCACCCTGAGGTGCTCGGCGCGATAGCGCCGAACCTCGAAGGGTGCCAGCGTTAGTGCGTCGGCCCTCGTCCTTCGAGGGCCGCTGTCGCGGCCACCTCAGGATGAGGGACAATGCTCCGCATAAATTTCATGCAACGTCAAGAAACTCATCAACCAGTTCTTTGCAAAGCGCCTTTATTTGGTCGGAATAACCAACATAGTGCCGCCCCGCACAGGGCATTTCGGCATGGCACACTCGATTAGAATCACGCGGTCGATTCCGTACGCCGAGAAATCGCGGCACACGCTCGATGTTTGCCGGCCTAAAAACGCCGCCGGGGCGCCAGTGGTGGTCTTCTTCTACGGCGGCGCTTGGCGCAGCGGCTACAAGGAGCTTTATCGCTACGTCGCCAAGGCGCTTGCGCGCCGCGGCTATGTTGCGATCGTTCCGGATTATCGGATTTATCCGGAGGCGCGTTATCCCGATTTCATCGAGGATGGCGCGCGCGTGGTGCGCTGGGTCAAGGACAACGTCGGCCAGTTTGGCGGCGATCCGGAAAAGATTTTTCTGAAAGGCCACTCGGCGGGCGCGCACATCGCCGCGATGCTGGCGATCGACGCGCGTTGGCTACGCAAGGTCGGCCTGGAGCCGCGGCGCGATATCGCCGGCCTCATCGGCATCGCCGGACCGTACGATTACCTGCCGCTGCGCGACGAAATCCTCAAAGTGATTTTCGGCGGCGACAATCGGCCGGAGACCCAACCGATCTACCATGTGGCGCCCGGCGCGCCGCCGGCGCTGCTGCTCACCGGCAGCGAAGATCGGCTTGTGGAACCGGGTAACGCTATCCGCCTAGCCGCGCGGCTTTGCGCGGCCGGCAATGTCGCGACCGTGCGCACCTACAAGCGAGTGGGGCACTTCTTCATTATCGCCGCGCTCGCGCCACTGCTGCGATTATTCGTGCCCGTCCTGCGCGACACCGAAGCTTTCATCGCCAGCGTGCTGCGGGCACCGCGCCAGCCGGCGTAACGCAGCCGCGTACCAAACTTACGCCCGCTTCCGCGCCGGCTGCGACGCCGCGCGCTTGATGGCGCTGGCAAGATATTCAGGCGCTTGCGCACCGCTGACCATGATGCTGCCGCCGAAGATGAAACACGGCACGCCGTCGATGCCGGCTTCCTTGGCGGCTTCGGATTCGCCCTCGATCAGCTCGACATCGGTGTCGGTGGCGAGAAGCTGGCGCACCTTGTCACCGTCCATGCCGCAATCGGCGGCGGCCTTCGCCAGCACTGTGGTATCGCTCAGGTCGGCGCCTTCCGCGAAATAGAGGTCCATAAGACGCTGTTTCACGCGGCCTGGATCGATGACGCCCTGCGCCCAGCGGATGATGCGGTGGCAATCAAGCGTGTTTGGCTGGCGGGAAATTTTGTCGGGCGCGTAGGTCAGTCCTTCCTGCGCCGCCGCGGCGGCAACACGTTGAGCGATGGCGTCATAGCGCGCGACGGAGCCGAATTTGGTTTCGAGGTAGGTTTTGCGGTCGATGCCTTCGCGCGGAATCCAAGGGTTGAGGAAATAGGGGCGCCGGTTGATGTCGACTGCGATACCTGGGTTGAGCCGCATCGCGGCTTCGAGCCGGCGTTTGCCGATGGAGCACCAGGGGCACACGACGTCGGAAACCACATCCGCCTGCACGACAACCGCAGCGTCGGATTCAATGCTCATGAGCGAAAACCTTCGTTTGGTTTAGGGGCGAGCCTAGCGCTTGAAGCGGGTTCGGGAAAGCCGGAACAGTTAGACGGCGTTCAGCGCGCTCGAATGGTCGGCTTGCGCTCGTGGCAGAGACAGCATTCCCCCGTCTCGCGGACAAATCCATCCATGGCTGCGAGTTCGCCAGCCATCTGTGCGGCTTCCTCCGGCCCAGAAAGGCCCATCAGCATAACCAGACAATCGTCGCAATACGCCCGGTCGCTGGATGTCTGCAGAAAGCGTGCCGTGGATTCCGCTTTGGGCATGATCGCGATCAATCGGAAGGGGGAACTTGCTGCGATCAGTTCACCGTGAATGGAGGGGAGACCTCACCGCGCTGCAACTTTGCCCACCACGCGGGCGATGAGCGAGTCGACGCTGTCGGTCGGCCGCAGCGTCGCCAGCGTCACCGCTGCATCAACGCCGGTGTTCTTGCGATCGGCCGCAATCGTGGTGTTCTTGAGCACGCTGGCCAGGCGGCGCGCAACCACGTGAGCCGCACGAAGATCGGTGTCGGTGAAAACCGCGAAGATCGAGTTGTCCGGATCCTGGCAGGCGAAATCCACCTGGCGCATGAGCCGGCTCAGGAGCCGCGCGGCATCGAGGCTGGTGCGGCGGTCGCTGCTGTTGAACGCGAACCGCGCGATCGACAGGCCAACGCCGCGCTTTTCCGCATCATCGACGGCACGGTTGAGATCGCGCCAGAACGCCTCATGCACGAGAAGTCCGGTGTCGGGATCAATCATGCCCTTGGCGTCGAGCGATCGGAGCATACGGCGGAGCCGTTCGCCGAACGCGTGCAGGCGCACGAACGGCAAAAAGCGCTCGACCAGCCGTTCCGCGCCTTCGGGAATGCGTTCGAGGTTAGGCAGCCGCGCTGCGAACTGTTCGACCACGCCAGGATGACCGCCAAGCACGGCAACCGGCAGGTCGCGAAAGCGCACATCCTCGACCAGCAAGGTCAACAACGCCTCGACGATGCGCGGTCCAAATCCGTCGCCGATCACCATGCCGTTGATGTCGCGGGCGTTGAGCGCGCGTGAGGCGCTCTGCACACTGAGAGCTCCTACGACGCCGACCTGTTGGCC
>JASHVC010000817.1 GCA_030039655.1 Xanthobacteraceae bacterium
AGCTAAGATTGCAGTGTGAGTTGCTCTAGCCATCGCGGTAACCATAGCCAGGGTGAAGCATAGCAAACCTCCCGTCATTCCGGTGCGCGCCACAAACGCGAGCCCGGAATCCATAATCACCCGTTATGGGAACAAGCACTGAACCCGCTCTGCAAACATAGCGAGTATGGATTCCGGATTTGCCGCCGCGAATGACAATCACAAAAAACTCTGCGGGTCGACGTCGACCTCGAGCTTGATCGAGCCCTTCGGCTTCGGCGCCTTTGCCAGCCATTCGCGCAAATACGCCGAGAGATCGAAATTGCGCGGCGAGCGCACGAGCAGACGCAGGCGATGGCGACCGCGCACCAGTGCGTGCGGCGCCTCGGCGGGGCCGAATACGTGCACGTTGTCGCCTTCGGCCTTGGGGGCGACGCGCGCCAGCGCGCGGGCGAAGGACTCGGCTTCGTGCCGGTCGGTGGCCGAGACCACGAGGCCCGCCATGCGGCCGAACGGCGGATAGTGCGTCTTCTCGCGCATCTCGATTTCGGCGTCGTAGAACGCCTCGCGGTCCTGGGCGATGAGCGCGCGCATCACCGGATGCTCGGGCTGGTGCGTCTGCAGATAGCCGTGGCCGGCACCGGCTTCGCGCCCGGCGCGGCCGACCACCTGATGCAGCAGCTGAAAGGTGCGCTCGGCGGCGCGCGGATCGCCGTTGCTCAAGCCGAGATCGGCGTCGATGACGCCGACGAGATTGAGCATGGGGAAGTGGTGGCCCTTGGCGACAAGCTGCGTACCGATGACAATGTCGAATTTGCCGGCGGCGATATCGGCGAATTCCTCACGCATGCGCTCAACCGAGGCGACGAGATCGGACGACAGCACGAGCACGCGCGCGGTCGGGAACAATTCGCGCACTTCTTCTTCCAGGCGCTCGACGCCCGGCCCGACGGGCACGAATGAATTCACCGTCTGGCATTGCGGGCACGCGGCCGGATGCGGCGTCGCGAAGCCGCAATGGTGACAGACGAGCTGACGGCGGAAGCGATGATCCACCAGCCAGGCCGAGCAGTTGGGGCAGGCAAAGCGGAAGCCGCAGGCGCGGCACAGCGTCAGCGGCGCGTAGCCGCGGCGATTGAGAAACAGCAGTGCCTGCTCGCCGCGCTCTATCGCCGTCTTCACCGCGCCGGCCAGCACCGGCGAAATGTAATGCCGCGGCGGCGGCGGTTCGCGGCGCAGATCGATGGCCTCGATGGCCGGCAGGCGCTGGCCGCCGAAGCGCTCGGGCAGCGACAGCCGCTGATAACGTCCGCGCCGCGCGTTGACTTCGGTCTCGACCGACGGCGTCGCCGACGACAGCACCACCGGGATGCGGGCGATGTGGCCGCGTACCACCGCCATGTCGCGCGCGTGATAGCGCACGCCGTCTTCCTGCTTGTAGGCAGGATCGTGCTCCTCATCGACGACGATGAGCCCGAGATCGGCGTACGGAAGAAACAATGCCGAGCGCGCGCCGACCACGACCGAAACTTCGCCGTCGGCCACCGCGCGCCAGGTGCGCGCGCGGCGGCGCGGCGTAAGCTGCGAATGCCATTCGGCCGGGCGCGTGCCGAAACGCGCGGCGAAGCGATCGAGGAATTGCGCGGTGAGCGCGATCTCCGGCATGAGGATCAGGCTCTGGCGGCCGCCGCGGATCGCGTCCGCCACCGCTTCGAAATAAACTTCGGTCTTGCCCGAGCCGGTGACGCCGTCGAGCAGCGTGACCGAATAACCGCCCTTGGCCAGCGTTGCTTTGAGCGCCCCCGCGGCGGCGCTTTGCGCAGGCGAGAAATCCGGCTGCGCAAAATCCGGGTCAGGTTTTTCGGCGACAGGCTCGGGTGGCAGCACCACGGTTTCGAGCGCGCCGTCGTCAACCAGCCCGTCGACCACGCCGGCGCTGACGCCCGCCTCGCGCGCGGCCTCGGACTTCGCCCGCACCATGCCGTCGGCGACGAGTTCGAGCACGCGGCGGCGTGCTTTGGTCATGCGCTGCGGCGGCGGCCCGGCGAGACGCACGCCGACACGCTCGCGCTCGGCGCCCAAATGCTCGCCCATGCGCAGGCACATGCGCAGCACCATGCCGCGCGAGCTCAACGTGTAGTTCGCCACCCAATCGACGAAGTCGCGCAGTTCGGGCCGCAGCGGCGGCAGCTCGAGTTTTTCCTCGACGTCCTTGAGGCGATTGTCGAGACGCGGGTTGGGCCTCGGATTTTCCGCCCACACCACCGCGGTGGCCTCGCGGGCGCCCAACGGCACGGACACGATGTCGCCCGGCGCCACGGCAAGCTGCTCCGGCACCCGGTAAGAGTAGGCCCGGTCGAGGGCGACCGGGACATGGACATCGACGACGCGCTTGGGCATGCGAAGGATTCTCCGCCGATTCCGGGCGGTTTAGGAAGGGTAAATAGGCATGGCGCTAGGCTGACGCGATGACCTCCGGCAATTCCCGCTCATTCCCGCGAAAGCGGGAATCCAGCGCCAAACGCGGTGCAAAAAGCTGGGTCCCCGCTTGCGCGGGGACGAGCGAGGGAGATGCGCCGTCCTTCGTCGCGCCGAAGGTCGCGGCGGAGATTGAAAGCTGGCTGTCATATCTCGGCGCCGAGCGGCGCATGTCGCCGAAGACGCTCGAAGCCTACCGGCGCGACGTGCTGCAGCTTCTCGCTTTCCTCGCCGAGCATCTCGGCGGCGCGCCGTCGCTGAAAGAGCTCGCGGCGCTCACACCCGCCGACGTGCGGGCCTTCATGGCGTCGCGCCGCGCGCAAAACATCGGCAGCCGCTCGCTGATGCGCACCCTCGCCGGCACGCGCGCCTTCGCGCGTTTTCTCGAGCGTAACGGCAAGGGCAGCGTCGGCGCGCTGTCCGCCGTGCGCGGGCCGAAGATCGCCAAGACGCTGCCGCGGCCGTTGCCGGTCGCCGCGGCCAAGAGCATGGCCGATCCCGATCTGGCGGCCGGCGACGGCGATGCGGTTTGGATCCACGCGCGCGACGCCGCCGTGTTGGCTTTGCTCTACGGGAGCGGCTTGCGCATTTCCGAAGCGCTCAAGCTCAAGCGCAGCGATTTTGGCAGGTCGGACGCCATCACGGTGGTCGGCAAAGGCGGTAAGCAGCGCATGGTGCCGGTACTGCCGTACGTGCAAAAACTCATCGCGGATTACGTCGCGCTGTGCCCCTACGATCTCGCCGACCACGACCCGCTGTTCGTCGGCGCCAAGGGCGGCCCGCTGTCGCCGCGCGTGGTGCAGCTCGCCATGGCGCGCCTGCGCGGGGCGCTCGGCTTGCCCGAAACGGCGACGCCGCATGCGCTGCGGCACTCCTTCGCCACCCATCTGCTGGCGCGCGGCGGCGACCTGCGCTCCATCCAAGAACTGCTCGGTCACGCCTCGCTGTCCACCACGCAGATCTACACCGAAGTCGATGCCGAACGGCTGATCGAGGCCTACCGCGCCGCCCATCCGCGCGCGTGATCAAAAATTGTGGTACGAGCGACTCAAGCTCGTGGACCTCACCCTGAGGCGGCCGCGAAGCGGCCCTCGAAGGGCGAGGCCCGGGCGCCTCGGCTGCATCCTTCGAGGCTCCCCCCGATCAAGTCGGGGGTCGCACCTCAGGATGAGGAATACTACTGTACGCATCACCACCACTGGGGCGAACATCATGTCAGACGCGCACGAACAACTGGAACACGCCGAGCACATGCAGCACGCTGCCGGCGAGAACAAAAAGATCGCGATGCTGATCGCCGTTCTGGCGCTGTTTCTTGCGTTCTCGGAGACACTCGGCAAGAGCGCGCAGACCGAAGCCATGGACGCCAACGTCAA
>JASHVC010000818.1 GCA_030039655.1 Xanthobacteraceae bacterium
ATCAGTACGGCGCCAAACACCGTCGGCAAGATGACAATGCGGCCCGAGCAGAGCCATGCCGCAAGCCACGAGCCGACCGCGACCGCCACCGAGAAGACGGTGAGAAAGACTGTAATCACCCCGTCGGTGGTGTTGATGTTGACGTGGCCGAGCGGCAGCAGCAGCGATAGGACCAGCGCGCCCACCAGCCAGAACCAACTGACCACGATGGCTCCCCACCATAGCCGCGCATCAGTGCGCAGTTCTTTGACGAGGTCCCAAGTCGAAGCAAAAATATTGCGCTTGATGACCAACGAGGGAGCGCCTTCACCGGTCGGTGGTATCAGCAGGCTCGACGACCAGCTTGCGAACGCCGTCAAGAGCATCAGCCAGGCGAAATGGATGGGATTGCTTTGGCCGTTGGCGGCAAGGCCGGCGACGATGGTGCCAAGCAGAATCGCCAGGAAGGTTCCGCCTTCAATCAGGGCGTTGCCGCCCGGCAATTCCGCGGGAGGCAGATGATCCGGGAGCATGCCGTATTTGACCGGACCAAAAAGCGACCCAAGCACTCCGAACAGAAGCAGCGCTACGAACAGCAGCGGGATCGAGTGAATGGCAAAGCCGAGGACCGCGAGTGCGGCGGCGCCCATCTCGACCAGCTTGATGCGCTGTGCCACCCAGGCTTTGTCGTAACGGTCGGCTATTTCGCCGCCGAGCCCGGAGAGAAAAAAGTAGGGAGCGATGAACAGCCCGCCGGCGAGCGTAATCAAAGCCGCACCCGCGGCGCCGGCGATCTGATCGGAAATGAGGAAGCTAAGCGCGGCCTTGAGGAAATTGTCGCCAAACGCCGCGAAGAACTGACAGAAGAACAACGGCGCGAATTTGCGCCTCGTCATCAGCGACTTGAACATTGCTCTCCCGCCATTCGCTGCCGGCCCCGGCGCCGACACCCCCCTATATAGTCTAGACGGCGGCGGCGGCATTGGCGACGAAATCGCCCAGCCGAATCGTATTCAATAGTGAAACCAAATGGTTATCGACAATTGAAGGGCCTCCGCCAAAGGCCTATCGTGCCGCGCAACCTGCCAGAATGCGGCCGGGGACCGCACCAACCAGCAAGGAACCAGGACGAAATGAAGCTCAAGGACCAGGTGGCGGTCGTCACGGGTGCGGGACGCAATATCGGCGAGGAAATCGCCAAACTGTTTGCCGCCGAGGGCGCCAAAGTTGCCGTCGTGGATTTGGACAAGCCGCGCGGCGAGCGCGTGGCCAGCGCCATCAAGGCGGCCGGCGGCGACGCGACGGCATTTGTTGCCGACGTCTCGAAGGGCAGCGACGTGGCGGCGCTGATCAACGCTATCGTGGCCCGCTACGGCCGCATCGACGTCCTGGTCAACAACGTGGCCATCTCGGACAACAAACACATCTTCGATATCACTGAAGACGAATGGGACCGCGTGCTGTCGGTGACGCTGAAGAGTCAGTTTCTGATGGGCAAAGAGGCTGGCAAGCAGATGGCCGCCCAAGGCGGCGGCCGCATCGTCAATGTCGGATCGACGTCCGGCTTCACGGGCCGAAGCCGTGCTGTTGCGTATTCAGCCGCCAAGGGCGGCGTCGCCAACCTCACCCGCGCCATGGCGGCGCAACTCGCCCCGCATAAGATTAGGGTCAACGCCATCGTGCCCAACAAGATCGGCTCTCCGGTGGGCAGAGATGAGTTCGACCCGTCTCGCCCGGTGCCCAACATGGCGAAGCGGCCCGGCGAGCCGGCGGAGGCCGCGAAGGCGGTGTTGTTCCTGGTGACCGACGATTCATCCTTCGTCTGGGGCGCCAACCTGTTCGTCGATGGCGGCGTCTCGGCCATGGATTTGTCGTAAATCAAATCGGCGTGCCGGCTTAGCGGAACCGCGCCAGGGCGCTCAAAGCGCGGCAATCCGTTGTTTCGCAGACGGCTTGCGCGAGACTGAATTCTGATAAAGTTATGATCAGGCTACTGCGTACTGAGGCAGCAATCCCGGGCAGCCTCTCAAGGGAACGCAAATTCCGTGAACGTTTGGCCAAAATCCGGGAAGCACAACATTGCGTTAAGCATGACCAATAAGCCGATCAAGCTGAACGCGACGACGGTCTGCAGTTCTGAATTGAACAAAACTGCAGCAAGCTGCGACCACGCCGTCTTGAATTGCGAAGCGCGCGCGTGAGTTCGCGTCGTAATCGTCGGAAGCTCGCCCCGCATCGGCATTTCAAGTCTCCACTTCGCTGCAGTCGGCCAGATAATTTGCCTTGCACGATGCGTGCCAAACTTTTGCGTCGAAAATCTGTAGCTTCGATGAAATTCAAGGCGACGGAGCCGTCCAGGTCCGCTCACTCGACCACGTGCTTCACCTTCCCGACGGAGGTAAAGCGCACGAGAGCGTTTGGTTCCGCTTCGCTTCGATTCTCTCGCCAAAACGCGCGGCGCCCATCGCCGCGTTCAACGGGAATTCATTCGGCTTCAGGTTTGTTCAAATTCTTCTCTTCGCTCGCGCTAAGGCAAACGTGCGGAAGCTTAGGGAAACGACTATCCGTATTTCACCGGCTTGTTGCCGGTCCAATTCGGCGGATTGCTCGCCTTGATGCGCCGCGCTTCCTTGACCAACTCCTTGATGGCGCCGGTGATCGGCAGCGACAGGCCGGCCTTGTCGGTCATGTCGACCACGATCTGCATATCCTTAAGCGCCCAGGTGAATGAGATCATGTCCCACTCCTTGAGCGCATCCGACGCGCCGGAGCTCATCATCAACGCCTCGCGCAATTTGACGAGATCGATGCCGGTGGTTTCGGCAAGCCGGCCAGCCTCCAACAAACCAACCGCATTCACCCACAGCAAAAGATTGTTCATGGTCTTGCCGACCTGACCGTGCCCGACGTCGCCAAGATGCACGATGTCGGACGCGAACGTGCCGTAGACCGGACGCGCGCGGGCGACCACGTCGGGCTTGCCGCCGACCAGCGCCAGCAGCGTGCCGGAGTCCGCCGCGAAGCGCCCGCGGCAGATCGGTGCGTCGAGCACCTCGATGCCTTTTTGGCCGACACGCTGGGCCACCGCCTTCACGGTGTCGGGCTTCGCGGTCGATGACACCGCGATGATCGAGCCGGGCGCCATGGTTTCCAGCAATCCATCCTTGCCGAACACCACATCGTTGACTTCATCGTCATAGCCGACGCCGAGGATGACGATGTCGCTCGCCTTGCCGACTTCCGCCGGCGTTTTGGCGATGGCGGCGCCAGCAGCGCGGGCCAATTCCCGCTGCTTCTCACTGACGTCGCAAACCGTAACCGCGTAGCCCTTCTTGACGAGGTGCTTGAGCATGGAAAAGCCCATGCGTCCCGCGCCGACGATGCCGACCCGATCTTTTTTTCCGTCTGCCATGGCGATTAGCCTTTGCTCCCATAATCACGCGCGGCGGCTTCCGCCGAAACGTAGCCTTCGCCAATGTCCCGTGCGAGCGAAGCGCGATCGCGTTTCCCCGGATCGCCATAGCCACCGCCGCCGGCGCTCTGCAGGAGGAATCGCTCTCCCGCTTGGAGATCGTAACGGCCCGACGCCGGCGTCTCCTGCTCATTACTGGCGCCCAGATGAATGACGAAGCGGCTGCGGCTGCCAGGCTTGCCGCCGGCAACTCCATTGGGCGGAAACTTGGCGCGGTCGTAACGGCGCACGACGGTCGCATCCTGCAGTAATTCGTAGATGCGCCGGAACGCGAGCCCCCCACGGTATTCGCCGGCGCCGCAGGAATCCTTCACCAGATCGAATTCAACAATACGGCAAGGAAATTCCGTTTCCAGGATCTCGATTGGTGTGATGTGCAGGTTGCTGGTATGCGTTGCGACCGCCGAGCAGCCGTCATTCCGGTTGCCGCCGCCGTAGGCCGAGCCCAGAATCTCGTATTGCAGCGAGGGCTGACCGGGCCGGCCGCCGTCCTTCCACGAGATCAGCATGGCGCCGCTTGAGCCGCCGTTGGCCACGGCGCGCTCCGGCCGGAATGGCGCCAAGGCCTGCAGAATCACATCGGTGAGTTTCAGGTTGGCCGCCTGATAGGAACTGACCGGCGCCGGCGCGCTCGCATTGGTCACCGTATTGGGCGCGTATTTGAAACGCACCACCTCACGCATGCCGTCGTTGAAATGCAGCTTCGGATCGAGCGCGCCGATCAGGCAATAGAACACGCAGGCTTCGACCATCGACGGCCGTAAGTTGACGGGCCCCCTCGCCTGCCGGTCGCTGTTGCTGACATCGAATTCGATCTCGCCGTTCTTGACCTGCACGGTGACCGCAAAGCGCACCGGCCGTTCAAGCTCGACGCCGTCGTTGTCCATGAAACCTTCGGCGGACGATTCGCCGTCGGGCAGCGCCTTGATGGCGGCGCGCAATTCCTCGGCGGCGCCTTTCAGCAAGGCCGCGAACGCCTCCATGACGGGCGCCACGCCAAACTGTCCGCACGTCTGCCGGATACGCTCAGCGCCCATCTGCGTTGCCGCCATTTGTGCATTCATGTCGCCGCGCACCAGTTCCGGCTGGCGGCTGTTGGCGAGGATGAGCCGTTCCAGATCGCCGTTGAACACGCCGCTGGAATAGATCTTCACCGGCGGCAGCAGCAGGCCTTCCTGAAAAATCTCGGTGGCGTTCGCGGAGGTCGAGCCCGGATTGGTGCCGCCGACGTCGGCCTTATGGGCGATCGATCCGGCAAAGCCCACGAGCGTTTCGCCGACGATGATCGGCGCCACGAACGCCATGTCGGAGACATGTGGCAAGCCGCCCTCATACGGATGATTGCAGACAAACAAATCGCCATCGTTGACGGCGCCGCCGTGGCGCTCGAAGATTTTTGCCACCAGGTGCCGGTAGACCGGAGCGTGAAAGAACATCGGCGGGGCGACGAGAAGGCCGCCTTGAGAATCGAGGATCACGCAGGAAAAATCGCGCGACTCGCGGATGATGGTCGAATAGCCCGAGCGGTAGAAATGATAGTGCATCTCCTGCATGAGGCTGGAGACGCGGTTGCGCACGACCTGCGTGGTGATGGCATCGACCATTAAGTGGGTTTTACGTAGCTATCCGGGCGTCATTGCGAGGAGCGAAGCGACGAAGCAATCCAGTGTCCTGGCTCGAAGACTGGATTGCTTCGCTTCCGCTCGCAATGACGGCTACATGTTAATCGTCCGCTTGGCCACCGCCAGAGCCGCTTCCTTCATGGCCTCGCTCAATGTCGGATGGGCGTGGCAAGTGCGGGCGATGTCTTCGGATGAGGCGCCGAATTCCATGGCGATGGCGGCCTCCGCGATCATGGTTTCGGCGTCCGGCCCCAGAATATGCACGCCGAGCACGCGGTCGGTCT
>JASHVC010000819.1 GCA_030039655.1 Xanthobacteraceae bacterium
TGTGAGTCGGGTAACTCAGTACCTGTAACCAGTGAGGGCGAAATCTCGTGACCGCACAGGCCCTTTTCTCATGCCTAGCCATCGTCGTTGGTCTTTCGCTCGGCTTCAGCGTGAAGCCGGCGGTGAGATGGGCGTGGCGCGCGGTGGAGCGGCGGCGTCAGGGTTTCTGATCAACTGGCACCGTCAGCCAGTAGCGCAGTGGGGCGTCGGCTTATTTGCGCCCGCTCGAGTTTTCGACTGGCGCGCCAAGCCACGCCGGGTCGATTTGCTTCGACGGAACGTCAGCAGCCTCGGATCAACTCACTAAATTTAGAGCGGCTTCATTTGCGCGCGCTAACGCGATCGTGTCGCAATGCACAGACCAGCACGAACAAGAATGCGAAGGCCCTCCCCACATGCTCGGGAACCTTGTAAGCTGCATGAGTTAAAGTGATGCACTTTCGTTCGTCGTTACGACATCGCAATCTACGGAGGAGGATACTTATGAAAAAACTTGCTCTGACGCTGACGGCCGCCACGTTTGCTCTGGGCGTTTCCGCGCTTACTGCCAGCGCGCAAACGCAAGCTCCGGGCGCGGCGAGCCTGCATGCGCAACTTCAAAACGCTACTCCGATCGTGACCAAGGCCGCCTGCAATGGCTGGGGCCCATATTGCGGCCCGGGTTGGGTGCGCCGATGCGGTTACTGGGGTTGCCGCTGCGTCCGCTGCTGGTAAGCGACGATTTACGCGAGAGCTTGATCAGCGGGGCCGCCTTTGGGCGGCCTCGCTTGCTTTTGGCGGCAAGCGATCTTCGCAGCACATTCGTGAGGTGCGAATATCATCAACATGTGTACTGATCTTTCTGGGGTCCGCGGGGTTGATCGCGCAAAATCACCAAGCCAGGAGGAATCCCATGAAGGCTTTGCTGCTCCTAACCGGAATTCTCCTTGCCGCTGCAGCGACGCGCACGCCCGCCGAGGCGCAAAACTATCCCTGGTGCGCCTACTACAGCGGCAGAGCTGGCGGCACCAATTGCGGCTTCACCAGCTATGAACAATGCATGGCGACCGTGAGTGGCATCGGCGGCTTCTGTAGCGTCAATACTCAATATGTGCCGCCGCCCGGCCCACACACGCCGGCGGTTTATCGCCGGCACAAGCGCCCTTCGCATTCATAAAACTGAAATTGCCGAGACTGCCGCTAGGCAGTGCCTTACGTCAGCTCGACAACGAGCCCATCGCGGATAGTCACGCGGCGATCCATTTGCGAGGCGAGATCGAGGTTGTGCGTGGCGATGATAGCCGCGAGCCCCGAGGCGCGGACCAATTGAGACAGCGTCGCGAACACGCGCTCGGAGGTATGAACGTCGAGATTGCCGGTCGGCTCGTCGGCCAAGAGCAAACGCGGCGCGTTCGCAACCGCACGCGCGATGGCGACCCGTTGCTGCTCGCCGCCCGACAGTTCGGTCGGGCGGTGAGTTAGTCGGTCCTTAAGCCCGAGGTAGCTCAGCAATTCGTTGGCGCGATTGCTTGCTTCCGCGCGCGACAGGCCACGGATCATCTGCGGCAGCATCACGTTCTCCAGCGCGGAGAATTCCGGCAACAGATGATGGAACTGATAGACGAAGCCGATATCGTTGCGCCGGATCTGGGTGCGCTCGAGGTCGGTCAGTTCCGAGGTCGCCACGGTATCGATATAGACCTCGCCGGCGTCGGGGTGTTCGAGCAGGCCCGCGATGTGCAGCAGTGTCGACTTTCCTGCCCCGGACGGAGCGACCAGCGCCACCGATTGCCCGGGCCATACCGCAAGCTCGGCGCCCTTGAGGACGTCAAGCGTCGAATCGCCTTGATGGAACTGCCGACTAATGCCGTGCAGGAAGATGAGCGGCTGCTCTTCTTCCTTGTGTGCGGCCGGCGGCGGGGTGGTTTCGGTTATCGTGGTCTTGTCGTCCATCGTTCGTGATCATTCGTAGCGAAGCGCTTCGACCGGGTCGAGACGCGCGGCGCGCCAGGATGGATACAAGGTCGCAAGCAACGACAAAGCAAGCGCCATGACCACCACGGCGGTGGTTTCCTTGACATCCATGTCGGCGGGCAGCTTCGAGAGAAAATAAAGCTCCGGCGAAAACAGATCGGTGTGGGTAAGCCAAGACAGGAAGCGCCGGATCTCATCGATGTTGAGGCAGATGACGGTACCGAGGAGAAAACCCGCCAAGGTGCCGACAATGCCTATCGACGACCCGGTGATGAGAAAGACGCGCATGATCGAACCCTGTGTCGCCCCCATGGTGCGCAGGATGGCGATGTCGCTGCCCTTATCCTTCACCAGCATGATCAGGCCCGAAACGATGTTAAGCGCGGCGACCAGCACGATCAGCGTCAGGATCAAAAACATGACGTTGCGTTCGACCTGAAGCGCATTGAAGAATGTTGCGTTGCGCTGCCGCCAATCGATCATGTAGATGGGGCGCGCCGCCGCATCGGTCACGAGTTTGCGGAAGCTGTCGACGTGATCGGGATCGTCCGTATAGACCTCGATAGCCGTGACATCGCCCGAACGGGTGAAATAGGCCTGAGCCTCCGCGAGCGGCATGAACACAAAGGCCGCGTCGTATTCCGACATACCAATCTCGAACACCGCGGAGACCTTGTAGGCCTTGATGCGCGGCGTCGTGCCGAACGGCGTCACCGAGCCGCGCGGTGATACAAGCGTAAGATTGTCACCCGCGTGCACGGACAGCTGCTCGGCGAGACGGCTGCCGATGGCAATCCCCTGGCCCTGATCGAACCCGTCAAGCGTGCCTTGTTTGATGTTGCGCGCGATCGAGCCGAGCTTCGCCAGATCGGCGCCCCGGATGCCGCGCACCAGCACGCCCGACGCGTTGAGCGGCGACGAGGCCAGCGCCTGCCCTTCGACGATGGGCGCCGCGAGACGGATGCCTTCGACCTTGGACACGCGATCCGCCACCGCTTCCCAATCGGTGAGCGGCGATTCAAGCGGCTGAATGAGCAAATGGCCGTTGAGTCCGAGAATCTTGTCGAGCAATTCCTGACGGAAGCCGTTCATCACCGCCATGACGATAATCAATGTGGCGACACCGAGCATAATGCCGAGGAAGGAGAAGCCGGCGATGACAGAGATGAATCCTTCCTTCCGACGCGCGCGCAGATAACGCAGCGACAGCATCCACTCGAACGGAGCGAACCAGTGCGTGCCGGTGTCGATTGCTTCGGCCGTATGGGCGCCGGTCGTCTCGGCCATCAAATTTTTGTCCCCGCTTACGATTCCGCGTTGCCCGCGATTCGGCTTGTTACTCGTAGCGTAACGCTTCGATGGGATCGAGTCGCGCCGCCCGCCAGGACGGGTAAAGGGTAGCCAGCAGCGAAAGCCCAAGCGCCATGACCAGGACGGCCGTGGTTTCGCTTACATTCATGTCGGCCGGAAGCTTCGACAGGAAATAAATCTCACGCGAAAACGGATCAACGCTGGTGAGCCATTCGAGAAAGCGCCGCACCGACTCGATGTTGACGCACACCAGGGTACCCAACAGGAAGCCGACGAGCGTTCCGACAATCCCGATCGAGGCTCCGGTGATAAGGAACACGCGCATGATCGCGCCTTGCGTTGCGCCCATGGTGCGCAGGATGGCGATTTCCCGTGCCTTGTCCTTCACCAGCATGATCAGGCCGGAGACGATGTTGAGCGCCGCCACCAGCACAATCAGCGTCAGGATCAGAAACATGACGTTGCGTTCGACCTGGAGCGCGTTGAAAAACGTCGCGTTCAGTTCGCGCCAGTCGGCGATGTGGATTGGCCGCTGGGCCGCCTCGGTCACCAACGGACGCAGCCGATCGACGCTCTCCGGGTCACCAGTGTAGACGTCGATGGCGGAAACATCCTTCGGGTGATTGAAAAAGGCCTGGGCCTCGCTCAGCGGCATGAACACAAAGGTGCCGTCGTATTCCGACATGCCGATCTCAAAGATAGCCGCGACCTTATAGGTCTTCATGCGCGGCGAGGTGCCGAACGGCGTCACGTCGCCGTGGGGTGTAAGGATCGAAATGTTGTCGCCCGCCTGCAGCGAAAGCTGCTCAGCCAAGCGGCTACCGATGGCCACGCCCTGCCCCTGGTCGAAGCCGTCAAGCGTGCCGCGCTTGATGTTCCGAGCGACGGAGCTGAGCTTCGCCAGATCGCCGCCGCGGATGCCGCGAACAAGTACACCGGAAGCACTATACGGCGAGGAGGCCAGCGCCTGCCCATCGACGATCGGCGCCGCGGCGCGCACGCCGTCGACCTTAGAGATGCGATCCGCCACCACGTCCCAATCCGTGAAGGGAGAACCTTGGGCCTGAATGAGCAAGTCGCCGTTGAGCCCCAGCATCTTGTCGAACAATTCGTGGCGGAACCCATTCATGACCGCCATGACGATGATGAGGGTCGCCACCCCGAGCACAATGCCGACGAAGGAAAATCCGGCAATCACCGAAATAAATCCCTCCCTGCGCCGGGCGCGCAGATAGCGAAGGGACAGCATCCACTCGAAGGGAGCGAAGGGGTGGGTGCCGGTCAATTCGGGCATTCAGGGGGTCCCCGCGAACACCCCGACTTTCACACGATTCTGTCGGTTTCAAGCCGACAATCAGCGCACCGAAATGCCGCAGCGCACAGGTTCATGCGCGTTGACTTCATACGCCCGTCAGGCGGGCCACGGCGTCATTGAGCGTCATGAGTTCCCGCTGGCCGTCGGCGCGGCGTTTGACCTCAACTTTTCCCTCGGCAAGCCCCCGCGGGCCGACCAGGATCTGCCGGGGGATGCCGATCAGGTCGGCGGTCGCGAATTTCGCCCCCGGCCGCTCGTCCAGGTCATGGTAGAGCGCGTCGATCCCCTTAGCCGCCAAGGCCGCGTAAAGGCGCTCGCAGGCCGGGTCCGTGTCGGCTCCACCCTGCTTCAAGTTGAGTATCATGGCCTGGAACGGTGCCACCGGCTCCGGCCATTTGATGCCGGCTTCGTCATGGAAGGCCTCGATGACGGCACCAACGAGCCGGCTCGGGCCGATGCCGTAGGAGCCCATATGCACCGGGTGCTCCGCCCCATCGGGGCCTGCCACCACGGCCTTCATGGGCACCGAATACTTGGTCCCGAAATAGAAGATGTGACCGACCTCGATGCCCCGCGCCGACAACCGCTTGTCGGCGGCAAGTTTGGCGAAGGCGACCTCCTCGTGCTTGTCGGAGGTCGCCGCATAAAGCGACGTCCACTGGTCCACAATGCCCTGCAAGGCCGGGACATTAGCGAAGTCTACGTCGGGTCCCGGCACGTCAAAGCCGAGATAATCGCGGTCGCAAAACACCTCGCTTTCGCCGGTATCGGCCAGGATGATGAACTCGTGGGAAAGATTGCCGCCGATGGGCCCGCTCTCCGCCACCATCGGGATCGAGCGCAGGCCCATGCGCGCGAAGGTGCGCAGGTACGCCACAAACATGCGGTTGTAGGCGTGCTTGGCGCCCTCGAAGTCGAGATCGAACGAATACGCGTCCTTCATAAGGAACTCACGCCCGCGCATGAGGCCGAAGCGCGGTCGCACCTCGTCGCGGAATTTCCACTGGATATGGTAGAGGTTGAGCGGCAGGTCCTTATAGGACCGGACATAGCTGCGGAAGATCGCCGTAATCATCTCCTCATTGGTCGGGCCATAGAGCATGTCGCGCTCGTGGCGGTCCTTGATGCGCAGCATTTCCTTGCCGTAGGCGTCGTAGCGGCCGCTTTCCCGCCAGAGATCGGCCGACTGAATAGTCGGCATCAAAAGCTCGATGGCGCCTGCACGATTCTGCTCCTCGCGCACGATCTGGCAGACCTTCTGCAGCACGCGAAAGCCGAGCGGCAGGAACGAATAGATGCCGGCGGCTTCCTGGCGGATCATGCCGGCGCGTAGCATCAGCCGGTGCGAGGCGATCTCTGCCTCCTTCGGTGTCTCGCGCAGAATCGGCAAAAAATAACGGGACAGGCGCATACGGCTTTTGCGGTTTGGGCTGAAGATTGGCCGGGCAGTGAAGCCGCATAGCGCTCGAAACACAAGCGCCAAAGCCTTGTGGGCGGAAGCAACAAAATATTGTTGTTGGAGTCGTCTAAAGCAGATGACAAATGTTTAAAGATCGACTACGAGTGATTTTGGCTATCGCCGACACCACGAGCTTGAGCGCGGTGATCTTGAGATAGCGGTCCAAGTCTTGGGAGGATGGCCTGAGAGCGCGCTAAACGCCGCCGCCATGCCGTAAGCATCGCCAGAAAATTAGGCGTGGATGAGGGTCTGACGAGGAATTTGAAGGCAGGGCAACGACCCTGCCTTTTCTTTTAGCTCCAGCCTCAAAATTATCGATTAAGGCGGATGAGCCAATATGAGCAACATATTGGCCGCTATGGCTATTCTCAGGGGTTCGGCGGCCCGAATTGGGCCATTAGGCTATCCAGGGAAACCAAGCGATCAGTGTAAACCACATAACAGGCGGCAAAGATCGCGCTCGCGACCACGGTGGTCCATATCAGCTTGCGTCCCAATTTTGGTACGACAGGCGCGCCGGGATCGGTCCCCGGCGTTACCTCGCCACCCTCATGCTGGCTGCGGACCCCCCACGGCAGGACCGCGAACAGCACCACCCACCAGATCAAAAAAAAGATCGCTATGGCGGTGGTGGTGGACATGCCTGCCGTCAGCTCTGCTCAAGCTCGACCAACGTCCCGACAAAATCCTTCGGGTGCAAAAACAGCACCGGCTTGCCGTGCGCACCGATCTTGGGCTCCCCGTCGCCGAGGACCCTGGCGCCAGCCGCCTTGAGCGCATCGCGAGCGGCGCGAATGTCGTCGACCTCGTAGCAGAGATGGTGCATGCCGCCATCCGGGTTCCGTTCCAGGAACTTGGCAATGGGCGAACCCTGCCCGAGCGGCTCGAGCAGCTCGATCTTGGTATTGGGCAAGGTGATGAAGACCGTCGTCACGCCGTGGTCCGGCTGCGGCACTGCGGCCGACACGTGGGCGCCGAGTGTGTCGCGGTAAACGGCGGCCGCCTTGGCGATGTCGGGTACGGCGATGGCCACGTGATTGAGCTTGCCAATCATGTTTCGAGCTCTCCTACACCCGGCACGGCCATCCTACA
>JASHVC010000820.1 GCA_030039655.1 Xanthobacteraceae bacterium
GCGCCGCAGGCTTTGCGCGCGTCACCCATAAAATCATGACCGGCGGGATCGTGGCGCTGCACTCCGGCTGGCGCTTGTGATTTCCGGCCCTGCGTATCTCATCCGTCTCGGCCACGCCAGTTTCGTGTTCGCCCGCGAAGGCGTTTTCAGTCTCATCGATCCCGCGGTCTTGCCCCCGCCGGCGCGCGTTCCCCTGCGTCTCGGGCGCCTGATCGAGCGGCGAAGCAGCGGGACAGCGGAGGCGCGGCTGTCGACGTCGCTGACGCGACTTGGTCCGAGTTACGTGAAGCTTGGTCAGTTCCTGGCGACGCGGCCGGATGTGGTCGGGGTCGCCCTCGCCCGAGATTTGGAACGGCTCCAGGACCACATGCCGCCGTTTCCGCAAAGCGAGGCTGAAGCGGCCGTGGCGGCGTCGCTCGGCAAACCACTCAGTGCTTTCTACGCAAGCTTTGGTCCACCGGTCGCCGCCGCCTCGATTGCGCAGGTGCACCGCGCCGAGGTTACAACGTCATCAGGTCCGCGGCCGGTCGCCGTCAAAGTCTTGCGCCCCGGAGTCGAGCAGCGCTTCCACGCCGACTTGCGTGCGTTCACTTACGCGGCGCGCCGCGCCGAAAGTCTCTCGGCCGAGGCACGACGGCTGCGGCTCGTTGAAGTCGTCGACACGTTGCGGCGCTCCGTCATGATGGAAATGGATTTTCGCTTGGAGGCGGCGGCGCTTTCGGAAATGGCGGAGAACACCAAAGACGATCCGGATTTCCGCGTGCCGGCTGTCGATTGGGACCGCACCAGCAAGGAGGTGCTGACGCTTGAATGGGTCGATGGGACGCCGCTTTCAGACCGCGCGGCTCTGCAAGCCAAGGGTTTCGACCTGCGCCAGATCGCCCGCGCACTGATCCAGACGTTTCTGCGCCACGCTTTGCGCGACGGCTTCTTTCACGCCGACATGCATCCCGGAAATCTGTTTGTCGATGATGAGGGCCGACTCGTTGCCGTGGACTTCGGCATCATGGGGCGGCTCGGCGTGAAAGAGCGCCTGTTCCTTGCCGAGATCCTGCACGGGTTCATCATGCGCGATTATCATCGCGTCGCCGAGGTTCATTTCGAAGCCGGCTATGTGCCGCCGTACCATTCGGTCGAAGATTTCGCGCAGGCCATCCGCGCCATCGGCGAGCCGATCCATAGCCGCACCGCGGAAGAAATATCTATGGCGCGGCTGCTCACGCTGTTGTTCGAGGTGACCGGTATTTTCGACATGCGCACGCGGCCTGAGCTGCTGCTGCTGCAAAAGACCATGGTGGTGGTCGAAGGCGTGGCGCGCGGCCTCGATCCCAAGCTCAACATCTGGAGTACCTCGGAACCGGTCGTGGGCGAATGGATCGCACGGCATCTTGGGCCGGCCGGCAAACTGGAAGGCGCAGCGCAGGGCGCGATGGAGCTCGGCCGCTTCGTCGGCAACGCTCCCGGTCTGCTGACCCGCGGCGCCCGCGTGCTCGATCAGCTCGACGAGATCACCCGCGATGGCTTCGTGCTGTCGCAGAAGACCATCGACGAGATCGACAAAGCCGAGGCGTTCCGCGATGCCTGGATCATTGGGGCGCTGTGGCTGATTGCAGCGCTCCTGGCGTGGCTTGCTTTCGTCCGCTGATTGCAATGATTGCAATGCAATCAATTGAGCTCTACGATACTGGCAGCCAAGGATTATTCGATGGCCAGCCTTACCGTCCGGCAGCTTGACGAGAAGCTCAAGACCCTGCTGCGCCTGCGCGCCGCGCGGCACGGCCGGTCCATGGAAGACGAGGTGCGCGTCATCTTGCGGCAGGCAGCCGAGGACGCCGGCCACCAGATTTTGACCGACGCCGAACCGCCGGGTCAGGCCGCCCGGAAGGCGGCGCCAGCAGCCGCGACCCAGAGCAAGCGCATCCTTCTCATCATCGGCGGCGGCATCGCCGCCTACAAATCGCTCGATCTCATCCGCCGCCTGCAAGATCGCGGAGTGCAGGTGCGCTGCATTCTCACAGCCGCCGCCCAGCAGTTCGTAACGCCGATCGCCGCCGGCGCGCTGTGCGGCGAACGCGTCTATACGGATTTGTTTGATGCGCAAACCGAGTTGGACGTCGGTCATATTCGTCTAGCGCGCGACGCCGATCTGATTGTGGTCGCGCCGGCGACCGCCGACCTCATGGCGAAAATGGCGGGCGGCCACGCCGACGATCTTGCCAGCGCGGTGCTGTTGGCGACCGACAAGCCGATCCTGCTCGCGCCGGCCATGAATCCGCGCATGTGGGGCGCCAAGGCAACGCAACGCAATCTCGCGGCGCTCGCGGCCGACGGCGTGCACTTCGTTGGCCCCAACAGCGGCGAGATGGCGGAGCGCGGCGAAGCCGGGCTCGGCCGCATGGCGGAGCCGCTGGAAATCGCCGCCGTGGCTGAGGCCATGTTACGCCCAATCGGACCGCTCTCCGGCAAGGGCGTTTTGGTCACGTCGGGCCCGACCCACGAGCCGATCGACCCGGTGCGATTCATCGCCAATCGCTCCTCCGGCAAACAGGGGCAAGCCATCGCG
>JASHVC010000062.1 GCA_030039655.1 Xanthobacteraceae bacterium
ATGGCGCTGTCGCGTTCCGCGCTGGCGACGCCCAGCATATTGAGCTTTCCGGCGCGATAGAGTGGGATCGACGTGGCGAGCGTGTCGAAGAACATGTCGACGTTGCCGGCCATGAGGTCGTTCAATGCCGGCTGCGCGCCGTGATAGGGCACGTGCACCATCTGGATGCCGCCGAGCACTTCAAGCTCGCTGCCCGACAGATGCGCCGTCGAGCCGACACCTTGGGAAGCGAAGGTGAGTTTGCCCGGATTAGCCTTGGCGTAGGCAAGCAGTCCCTGAACGCTCTTGGCCGGAAAGTCCGAACGTACGTCCAGCACGTTCGGAATTTTGACTAGCATGACGATGGGCACGAACTTGGTCGGGTCGTATTTCAGGTCGTGATAGAGCAACTGCTGGATTGCAAGCGGCGAGGGCGGGCACAGCAGCAGCGTGTAGCCGTCAGGCACCGCGTGCGCCACGTATTCGGAGCCGATGTTCATCGCCGCGCCCGGCATATTCTCGACGATGACGGGCTTACCCCATTTCTGGCTGAGTTCGCCGGCGACGAGGCGCGCCACGATGTCGGTGGTCGATCCCGGCAGGACCGGGAGCACGATTTTGACCACGTGCGTCGGGTAAGGCTCTTGGGCGCGCGCCAAGCCCGGCGCGACCAGCGCCACGAAGAGACCCAAGAGCAACGAGGCCAAAAGCCGCGAACCGGCATACCTCATATCGATCCCCGGCATTGATCATTTGCGCAGAGCGCGCCGGCGACTATAGAAAATCCCGCAAGCAAGAGCCAACACCGGCCGATTGTCGCGCTGCCGGGCGTCTGGCGCGGGTGCTCGAGCAGGTGAATTCATCGATGGCGACGAAGTATCGGCTGGGAGTCGACGTCGGCGGCACCCATACGGATCTGGTGCTGCTCGATATCGGCAACGGCTCGATCGCCGTGGAAAAGGTGTCGACGACCCCGGCCAATCCGGCGCTCGGCATCATGCGGGGCATCGGCAATTTCGCCGCGCGCGGCGTCGATCCGGCGGCCATCGAGTTTTTCTCGCACGGCACCACGATAACCACCAACGCGCTTCTGGAGATGCGCGGCGCCAAGGTTGGGCTCTTGATCAATCGCGGCTTCCGCGCCGTGCAAGAGACGCAAGGCCAGGCACGCGACGGCAACCCGTTCGATTATTTCTACCAAAAGCCGGTGCCCATCGCGCCGCAGAGTCTCACGCACGAGATTGGCGGGCGGTTCGATTACAGCGGCGCCGAGCTGGAGCCGCTCGACGAAGATGCTGTGCGCAAAGCGGCTGCTGCGCTGAAGGCCGCCGGCGTTGCGTCAATCGCGGTGTGCTACCTGTTTTCATTCATGAACCCCGCCCATGAACAGCGCACTGGCGCGCTGATCCGCGAGGTGTTCCCCGAAGCGCACATTTCGTTGTCCTGCGAAGTGCTCTCCCGCGTGCGTGAATGGCCGCGGCTGTCGGCGACGTTGCTCAACGCGTACTTGGCGCCGGTCTTGGTCACCTACATCGCCGATTTGGAAAAGCGCCTCAATGCCGCCGGGCTGACCACGCAGCAACGCTTCCTGATGCAATCGAACGGCGGTGTGATGCCGTTCGCTGCCGCTGTCACTGGACACAAGACGGTGCATAGCCTGCTGTCTGGTCCGGCGGCGGGCGCGCAGGCAAGCGCCCACATGCCGCACGAGAGTGCCCGCGGCTTGGTGACCCTCGACATGGGCGGCACCAGTTGCGACATCGCCTTCATCGAAGGCGGTGCGCCCCTAGAGGTGACCGAAGGCACCGTGGCGCGCCGGCAGCTCGACGTGCCGGCGCTCGACCTCACCACGATCTCCGCCGGCGGCGGTTCGATCGTGTGGATCGATCGCGCAGGTTTTCTTTCGGTGGGCCCGCAAAGCGCCGGCGCCGATCCCGGACCGGTCTGTTACGGACGCGGCGGAGAAAATCCGACCGTGACCGATGCCGACATCGTCTGCGGCTTCCTCAATCCCGGTTATTTTCTCGGCGGCACGCAAAAGCTCGACGTTGAGGCGGCGCGCGCCACGCTCGAAGATCGCGTCGCCAAGCCGATGCGAATGACAGTGACAGAGGCGGCTGCGGGCGTGCGCCGCATCGTCGATACGCGGATGGCCGACGAGGTGCGAGTGTTCGCGGCGCGACGCGGCGTCGATCTCGGCGAATTCGCGCTATTGCCGTTCGGCGGCGCCGGCGCGGTGCACGCGGCTGCGGTCGCGGAGGAACTGGGCATGCGCCGTATCATCGTACCGGCACGGCCCGGTGCGTTCTCGGCGCTCGGTCTTCTCTGCACGGACGTGCTGCACGATTACATCCGCTCCGAGCTCGGTCCGCTCGACCGGCTCGATCCCGCCCGTGCGGAGATGGTCTTTGGCGATCTAGAGGCCAAAGCGGCCAGCGAGCTCGCCGAAGAAGGCCTCGCCCCGAGCGCGGCCGTCTTCGAGCGCGATCTCGACATGCGTTATGCCGGGCAGGGCTACGAACTGCGCGTGCCGCTGAGCGGCCTGTGGCGGGACGTGCTCGACGCCCAGGCGCTCATCGAAGCGCGTACGCGCTTCGATGACGTGCACGAGCGCATCCATGGCCATGCCGCCAAGGAGAAAAGCGTCGAGATCGTAAGCTATCGGTTACGGGTAAGGGTGAGCGTGCCGAAATTCTCACCACAGCCCCAACCAGCAAGGCCCGCGGCATCGCCGTCGCCCGATGCCGTCAAAGGAATACGGCGGGTCTTTTTTGCAGCGCAAAAGCCGACCGAGACGACAATCTATGATCGGGATCGTCTCGGCGTCGGTGCAAGTTTTGCGGGGCCCGCCATCGTCGAGCAGTTCGATGCGACGACCGT
>JASHVC010000821.1 GCA_030039655.1 Xanthobacteraceae bacterium
TTTCGGCCCGCTCGCCGAAGCCAACATCAACGTCGACATGATCGTGCAGAATGTCTCGGCCGACGGCAAAACCACGGACTTGACCTTCACGGTTCCGGCCGCAGATTACCAGCGCTCGCTCGATACCATCACTAAGGCCAAGCAGGCGATCGGCTATAAACGCCTCGACGGCGCCACCGATGTGGCCAAAATTTCCGTGATCGGCATCGGCATGCGCAGCCATGCCGGCGTTGCCGCGCAGGCCTTCCGCGCGCTTGCCGACCGCGCCGTCAACATCCGCGCCATTACCACCTCGGAGATTAAATTTTCGCTGCTGGTAGATGCGGCATTCACCGAGTTGGCCGTGCGTACGTTGCACTCGCTTTATGGCCTCGACAAAGCCACCTGACGGGCGTTTTCGGGCCGGTCGTTTCGCGGCGCAGCGAAGCAAAAATTAGAATACTTTCAAAAAGACCCCACTCACGCTGCAGCGCACAATAACTGCGCGCCGTCATCTGTTTGTCTTTGGCTTGCGGTTTGCATGCTGCATTCGATATAGGCTGAAGAATGTTCGCCGCGGGCCCCGAGTCCCGGCGAATTCCTCTTCGATCAGGCCGGCGCGAATCGGGCGACGCTCCGGCTATCGCAATGCCCGAGGGACCTCACGCCATGCGTGGCGCGCTCGGCGGTCCGCGCGTGCTGTTGCGTCGGCTTCGCGAAGTGATGGCGGAGCCGGTCAGCGCGCAGGATCGCCTTGACAAGATCGTGGTGTTGATCGCCGCCAACATGGTTGCGGAGGTCTGCTCCGTCTATGTGCTGCGCAGCGATGCCACCCTCGAACTCTACGCCACCGAAGGCCTCAAGCGGGAAGCCGTGCACCAAACGGTGATGCGCTCCGACGAAGGCCTTGTCGGCTTGGTGTCGAGCCAGGCGAGCGCCATCAACCTGTCGAACGCGCAAGCGCACCCGGCCTTTGCCTACCGGCCCGAAACCGGTGAAGAGATTTACCACTCGTTCCTTGGCGTCCCAGTCCTGCGCGCGGGCAACACGCTCGGCGTGCTGGTCGTGCAGAACCGCGCGCGGCGCACTTACTCGGAAGAAGAAGTCGAGGCGCTGCAGACCACCGCCATGGTGCTGGCGGAGATGATTGCTTCCGGCGAGCTGTCGCGTCCCGGCGATCAGCTCGCCGCACGGAGTTCAGTGCATCTGAAGGGAGCGGCGCTGTGCGACGGCATCGCGCTTGGTCACGTCGTGTTGCATGAGCCGCGCGTCATCGTCACCAACTACATCGCCGACGACGTCCCCAAGGAGCTAAAGCACCTCTCCGTCGCGGTCGAAACGCTGCGCTCCAGTCTCGATGAAATGCTCGATCACGGCGACGTGGTCGAAGGCGGCGAGCATCGCGACGTGCTCGAAGCCTATCGGATGTTTGCCTACGACCGCGGCTGGGTTCACAGGCTCGAAGAAGCGGTAAGGACGGGACTGACCGCCGAAGCCGCGGTCGAACGCGTGCAGTCCGACACACGCGCGCGCATGCTGCGTCAGACCGATCCCTTCCTACGCGAGCGGCTGCACGACCTAGACGATCTCGCCAATCGCCTCATGCGTCAGCTGACGGGCCGCGATCATGCGCCTTCGCGCGAGAGCCTGCCCGAGAATGCGATCCTGGTCGCCCGCTCCATGGGCCCGGCGGCGCTGCTCGACTACGACCGCAAGCGGCTGCGCGGCCTCATTCTCGAAGAAGGCGGCATCCACTCGCACGTCGCCATCGTCGCACGTGCTCTTGGCATCCCTGCGGTCGGCGAAGTCGAAAACGCCACGGGCCTCGCCGATCAGGGCGACGCCATCATCGTCGACGGCTCGACCGGAGACTTGCACGTCCGGCCGCTGCCCGACATGGAGGCCGCTTATGCAGAGCGCGTACGGCTGCGCGCGCGTAGGCAGCAGCAATATCAGGCGCTACGCGATCGTCCCTGCGTGACCAAGGACGGCGAAGAAATAACCCTAATGCTCAATGCCGGCCTGACCGTGGATCTGCCGCACATCACCGACACGGGCGCCGCCGGCATCGGGCTCTTCCGCACCGAACTGCAATTCATGGTCGCGCAAAACTTCCCGCGCACCAGCGAGCAATATGCGCTCTACCGCGCCGTCATGGATGCGGCCGGCGACAAGCCCGTGGTCTTTCGCACCCTCGATATCGGCGGCGACAAGGTGCTGCCCTACATGCGCAACGTCGAGGAGGAGAACCCGGCGCTGGGCTGGCGCGCGATCCGGCTGGGACTGGATCGGCCCGGGCTGTTGCGGTCGCAATTGCGCGCGCTGTTGCGGGCGGCCGGCAGCCGGGCGCTCAAGATCATGTTTCCCATGGTGGCGACCGTGCGCGAATTCGAGCAGGCGCGCGAGATGGTCGAGCGCGAGCTGACGCACCTGCGCCGTCACGGCCACAAGTTGCCCGACGAGGTTCAGGTCGGGAGCATGGTGGAGGTCCCTTCCCTGCTCTATCAGCTCGACGAGCTCTTGGAGCACGCCGATTTCCTGTCGGTCGGCTCGAACGACCTGGTGCAATTCCTTTACGCCGCCGACCGCGGCAACCCGCGGGTCTCCGGCCGCTTCGATCCCCTGTCGGCGCCGGTTTTGCGCGCGCTTAAGGACATTGCCGACAAGGCCAGGGCGCACGGCAAGCCGGTGACGCTGTGCGGCGAGATCGCTTCGCAGCCGATGGGCGCGCTTGCCCTGGTCGCCATCGGCTACCGCTCGCTGTCGCTCGCGCCGTCGGCAGTAGGGCCGGTCAAGGCCATGCTGCTCGAGACCGACTGCCGCAAGACGGCGGCCTTCCTCAACCCGCTGATCGAGAAGCCGTGCAG
>JASHVC010000822.1 GCA_030039655.1 Xanthobacteraceae bacterium
TTCTCCGTACTTGCACAGCGTGTCGTTCCAATACAGAGCAAACCACTTCACTTTTTCAAAGTGCCGGGGTTCGTCAACCGCTTGATCGTGACGCTCTTGGATGCGACTGCGGAGAGCTGGAATGATCTCCAGATCTACAGCCAGATTGGAGTCTGGATGTTTCAGTAATCTTTCAATCGTATCCAGGAGCATTATCAAACCTGTTAAGCTAGTCCGAGTCGAAATGACAACGGCATCAGAAATGCTCGATGCGTGATAATCATCGTCCAGTAGTGATTTGTGGAACGGATTGTCCGGTTGGTGAATACGGTTGAGCAGGTCACGGACTGTTTCGAATGTAACGGCGCTGAACTTAATGCCGTCTACCAAGCCGCTGAATCCTAGGATGTCGAGGTACGCACAAAATCGTTGTTCGTAGACGGCATCGGCCATGGCTAATCTCCTTATCGACAAAATATCACCATTCCCGGCACCTGTTCCCCCAGCCCCTCCAGCGGGGCGTTAAAACAAGAGCGGGCAGGTCTTTTTTTCGGGCGAGCGTCCCGCAGGCATCCTTGCGCAACGCCCGAGGCGGTGACCTGTCGCTGTTGCTCGCCCATGAATCAGTTACATGTAGGCTTCAATTAAAAGGTGATGCCCGTTGGTGGCTGTCTTTTCATAGCCGATGATATTTCCGAAGTGCCGCACAAGTTTAGGCCGAAGGTTTTTGATCCGGCCAAGCACTGATTCAATCCGATAGAAAACATAACGGAAGGCCAGGCGCAGGAATTCGCCGGGGTCATTTATGCAGTCTACGGGCAGGGCGAGAACACGCTGACGGTAAGGAACGGTCAGATCGACCTGGCTCCGGCGCTGTTCAAAGCAGAGCGGTGGGATGAAGTGGCTGGCAGTGAAGAGGTCGAACGCTTGCGGGACGATATTTTGTTCAACCCGATTGTCCGCCGCTGCCTCTCTTCAAAGAAGAAGGATTTTGTGTTCGATCCCGAGCGCGTGATGTTCGCACAGCTCAACCGCAAAGAACTCGGCACCAAGGCGTCCCTCCTTATCGGCCTCTCCCTCATCGCTGGTCATTCCTGACTTTGGATTTTACGGCCGGGATGCCCACCCTTCATTCATACGGGAGAACCGGCTTGTTGCTGGGGTGAATTTTCTTGCGGAGCTGTCTCCGAAGCTCCAGCGCTCGGTGCTTTTGATAAAGGACAAGCAGGCAAGTGGCACAACTTTCGAGGACGCAGAGACCCTGGCGAAGTTCTCCAGCCTGCGTCCCGATTTCATGCCGGAAGACAACGACCACAACCGCTTCATCCGGCGGGCCATGGGGGTGCCGGAACTGTAGCTCTTTAATGGTCTCCCGGCCCGTAGGGCGGAGGCTGCGCGGATGAATATTGCTGAGAGATCAGGGGCCTGTTGTGTCGTTTTTGAGTATGCACGGGCGGGTTGCGCAAGGGATTAGGTACAGGCAATGGCGGGTCGATAATAGGTGTGTGTTGTGGCGGGGGTGGAGGAGGCGGATTCACATTGATTGTGATGTAGATCGCGTAGCCGGCCGCGCTTGCTCCACCGATTCCCGCCAGACAGAGGAATAATTTTAGGGCGAAGCGAAAAAAGGTTCTGGATGGAAACGAAGACGTTGACTCGCACAGGGCAGAGCCACTTCGGTGGTACTTAAACGTCGCTTCGATGGTCGTGTCAGCCATGGGTCGGGCTTAAAAGCACTCAACACCTCAACCCCCCACTTGCTCCGCAGTTTCGCGACGACTCCCTTTGTTCACCCCGTTTCCCATTGTCGAAGATGCTTTAAAATAATTGCGGAGCAATGAACGAGCAAGCTTTTGATGAGCGTGGGCCATGCGAAAATTTTCGCTGTTGCGGCTTAAAATGCATGGCGCTGGCTTTTCAGTAATGTGTGAACAAAGTGGATTAGGAGCGATTCGTGCCCGCTTTCGATCCTAGTGGCCAGACGAAGGTCCGCGAAATAAGCTGCTGAATTAATTGATGATAGCGGTCGTGGCGAAAGTTTGGACCGGATGCGACGGTGGGGATTCGCGAGCCTCGTAGACGTGTCAAACTCGGGTGTACGGCTGGGTGGATTTAGGATATCCGAATCCCGGTAACAAGCGCGCGAGGCACTTGCGCGGCAAGAGTTTGGGATTCAAACGAGCGCGCAAGCAAGAGAAGTTATGTTCGTGCGTGGCAGGCGAGGGGATAAAGGACGCCTTGGTGTCCTTTGTATCCTGAGCCTGATGGGCTGCAGGAAAAGGAAAACGCGAAGCTGTTGTCCTTTTCTCTACCGCTGCGGCGTGTCCGATTGGATTGTGGTAATGACGGCGCGATTGGCTGACAGAACACGCAAGAGGTCACAATGGCACTTCTGTGCCGGGTGTTTTGTGTATCGGCGGTACTGCTCGCCGCACAAGGCCAGCCCTGCTTTGCTGACGAGTGGGACGTGATATACGCCAAAGCGATGGCGGATTGCCTTAACACGCACTTGCCCATGGGGCAGGCGCAAGAGGCGTGCGACATTGCAAAGCAAATAAGCGGAAACCGATTAGTAAGGTCACGGATAAAATTGGGAAAATCACAGGTGGAATTGGGAAGAGCACAGGAGGAACTGACAAGGCAAGAAATCGAAACTCAAAGAAAAATACTAGAAGACGCAGAACCAACGATAGCGAGGCGCTGACAACGGGGCGGGCCGACATACTCGGGGTCCTCAGTACCGGCCAGTTCGTTGAGCGAGCGATGGGTGGGGGATTTGTAGGAAATTATTTTTTGCGTTCGAACAGCCTGTTTCGTCCTGAGCTGGCCTGTGCCTGCCGCTTCATCGCCACCAATCCCAGGACTCAAACATTTGTGCGTCCTCCGTCGTCAACTGGATATGGCGTACCGGCCCCGCCGGGATAGAGGCATCGTCGAATAGGGCGAATGCCTCCAGCAGGGCGGCGGCCTGATCGCCGGTGAGACGAAGCTTAGGCGTCTCGCCAACTTGCAAATAGATGTCATCGGCACCGAGGATGCCGAGTTCGATCATCAGTTCGCCATCCCGCGACCTGCCCGTGAACACCGTGACGTGCCTCACAGCTTCCCCATGTGTGCGGGCCCGTTGCAAACGAGTGCTGATAGTCTTGGCACCGCGGCCAAGACGGGCGGCGGTCTGCGGCGTCATGAACCAATCGGGATGGCCGGAGACTGACAGCCGGTACGAATCTGGGCCGCTGATATTGCGCCAGCCTTCGATGGCGCCTACGCCAGGCTGCACGTCGATCTGAAACAAGCGAACTCCGGCCTGCCGGGTCATTGCTAACGCTGCCGCGTACTCCTGGGGGACAAAGAAACAAAGTTCAAGGCGCAAGCGTTCGAGCGACTCGGAAACCTTTAGCGACGTTCCTGGAGGCGGTGGTATCCGCGCCTCGGACGGCGGAACGGAGGCCGTCTGGAGTGCTGTTCCAGGAACCGCCACGGACCATACGGAATTTGCAGCCGCCTTCAACCCACGCGGAGCCATCGGTCGGTGCGCCATTGTAGCCGTCGTGGTAGCAATCCTCGGTCCACTCCCATACGTTGCCCAGCATGTCATAGAGACCGAACCCATTGGCGGCAAATGAGCCAACCGGTGCGGTTCGTGTTTCGTCCCATTTGCTGCCGCAGCCTTTGCAGTTGGCCATCACTTGTCCATTGAGCTTGATGTCGTCTCCCCACGAGTAAGCCGTCGTCGTGCCGGCCCGCGCGGCATATTCGTATTCGGCCTCGGACAGCAAACGATAGGTCTTGCCGGTGATCCTGGAAAGCCAACCCGTGTACTGCTTTGCTCCCTCCCAATTCACGTCGATTACCGGCTGTTGGCCGCGGCCAAAGGCATCGGAGGCATGTGTACAACCACCTTCAGCTTGGCAGGCGTCCCACTCGGCAAACGTCAACTCGAACTTCGATACAGCAAAGGGTTTGGCGAGGGTGATCTTATGCTGTGGGCGCGTGTCGAAGGCTCCGAGGCTTTCGGGCGTACCCATCATGAAATTGCCTGCCGGGACGACGACCATCTCGGGGCAGTTGATACACTCCCTGAAACTGTCCTTTGGCTTGAGCGCGCGCTCCTGCACGGTCGTGAGGGTATGCACGCTCATCAGCGCAAATGCGCGTTCCTTTAACCAGTTTTGGTTCCACCAGGCGGCCAAGCCCGCCACCATCACCGCGACGAACGCGCCGACCAGCGCCAACGCCCGATGCCGCCGCCGGATTGAGTCGCGCCTGCTCTCGGCGACGAACGCGCGGGTGTCCCCGGTCGGTGCCGGAGCATTCTGCGGGCGCGACGCGATCCAACGCTCCGCTTCTTCGAGCAAGGGCGACCGCAGCAACAGCCCACGCGGGCCCGGACGCCCTGCCTCCGCCCAGCGCCGCGCGGCCTCGCCGAACTCGGTGTGCTTCCTGATCCAGCCGATGTCGGTGTGTAACGCCACGGCAAGCCTATCGGCGCTTGCCTCGAATTGATCGGGGTCATCGAAGAAGATGAAGTTCAACGTCCCAAGGGCCTCGGGTACCGCGCCGTCTTCTACGCGCCGGCAGACGATCGGCGCGAAACGCTTGTTCAGCGATGTCGCATACTCAACCTCTTTCGTGCATTGGGGCGATGCGACTGAGTGAGGCGAGAGCACGAACACGACCGTGTCTGCGCGTCCCATCAACGCCTGGAGGCGCTTCCACCAATCCTCGAACGCAGAAATGTCTTCACGGTCGATCAGTGGCTCGAAGCCGCGTGCCTTGAGCGCTGCGTCGAACTGATCAACGAACGCCGTGTCCTTGCGAGAATAGGAGATGAAAACTCTGGTCTTCGTCTCGCCGTCTTGCGTTTCAACGGTATCCGCCACGAGGACTTGCCCAACCTCTAACAGTGCCCCACTAGGAGCCTACAAAATTCACTCGACTAGCAAAACCAGTGGGGCAGGCCTCAATCCCGCCGGCAAGTGCTAGGCAATAGGGCAGATGCTAGGGCAGGATGTAATTGGAAAACATAAGACTTTGATTATACTAAATGAATATCGCTAGTCTGGCGGAAGGGGTGAGATTCGAACTCACGAGGGAGCAAAGCCCCCTGCCGGTTTTCAAGACCGGTGCCTTAAACCACTCGGCCACCCTTCCGGCTTCGTCATTTGAGTTAGCCACCCATATAGCGCACGCGGACGCTTTGGCAACTTTTGCATATTCCGCGTGTAGAAATCAGAGCGGCCCAATTGGCATGGACCCTAAGATCCGACGCAGGAGCTGAAACGCCTGAAGCACTCCTCCTCGGGGACCGACGGGTAATGCCAAAATCGAAAGCGATGACGCTCGGGCATTTGGGCCGAAGTCAGAATTCGGAAAACCTCATCACGCACATGGGATCGGTGGACGCTCGTTGAGCACCAGCCAGTA
>JASHVC010000823.1 GCA_030039655.1 Xanthobacteraceae bacterium
CGGTGCCCGCGGGCGGCGGCTCGTCACTGCTGCTCTCGGGCGGCTCGGGTATCAGCCTGCCGACACTATGACCGGCACGCGAGGTGCTCGCTGCAACCGGGGCCGGCGCCGGGCGGGATACCCCCGCCACCTATCGGTGCTTGCCCCGCGAAGCCTGGCCCGAAGCTGAGCCGTTGGGATGCATGAGTCCCTCTGGCAAGAGCCGCGGTGGAACGCCGGAAGGCGTGCGCGTCCCCAAGGGGCGCGCGCCGCAGCCCGCAAGGCTGCGGTGGTTACGGAACAGCGTCTTACGGCGTTCCGCTTCCTTTATTTCTTTTCCTCGTAGCCCGGATGAAACGAAGTGAAACCCGGGAGCGGCATCGAAGCTTTTCAATCGTCCCCGGATTACGCTTCGCTCCATCCGGGCTACGGCATCGGAGCCTGATCGTGATGGAGCCGGTCACCACCACCGGATTCATCTGACGAAGGTCGGGTTCTGAGACGAGCTTTGCTTGGACTGGCTTCATCAAAACTCGGGCGCGCATGCGTCGCGAGAATGACTTGCGTTGAGTTCGTAGGGGCGGGTCTTAGACCCACCCCTACATCACTCCGCAGCGCTACGCGCCCCAACGGGATCGTAATTGAGGATTGGCGCCAGCCACTTCTCGGCTTGCTCGATCGTCCAGCTCTTGCGCTTGGCGTAATCCTCGACCTGGTCGCGCTCGATGCGCCCAACGCCGAAATAATGGCTTTCGGGATGGCTGAAATAGAGGCCGCACACCGACGCGCCGGGCCACATGGCGAAACTCTCGGTGAGTTTCACGCCGATCTCGCGCTCGCCGTCGAGCAGCCGGAAAATCGTTGCTTTTTCGCTATGGTCCGGTTGCGCCGGATAACCGGGCGCCGGACGGATGCCGCGATATTTTTCCGAGATCAATTCGTTGTTGGGCAGCGCTTCGTCGGGGGCATACGCCCAAAATTCGCGCCGCGCGCGCTGGTGTGTGCGTTCAGCCAGCGCTTCGGCGAGACGATCCGCCAGTGCCTTGGCCATGATCGACGAATAATCGTCGTTGGCGCGCTTGAAGCGCTCAACCACGGCCTCTTCGCCGATGCCGGCCGTGACCGCGAACGCGCCGATGTAATCAGCAAGTCCGCTGGCGCGCGGTGCGATGAAGTCGGCGAGCGCGACGTTGGCCCGCTCGTCGCGGCGCGCCAACTGCTGCCGCAGCGTATGCAGCACCGCGATCGGCTGGCGGCGCGCCTCATCGGCGAAAAGCAGAATGTCGTCGCCTTCGCTGTTGGCTGGAAAAAATCCGGCGACCGCGCAGGCGCGGAACCAGCGCTCCGCGGCCATCTGTTGCAGCATGTCCTGCGCGTCGGCGAACAGGCTGCGCGCGGCTTCTCCGGCCGCCGGATCGTCGAGGATTGCCGGATATTTGCCGTTGAGGTCCCAGGTGGCGAAGAACGGCGACCAGTCGATATAATCGATGAGTTCAGTAATTGGGATGTCGCCAAGGCTGCGCGCGCCGAGCCATTGCGGCACCGGCGGCGCGTAAGTGCCCGACCAATTGAGCTTGAGCGAGTTGGCGCGGGCGTCGGCGAGCGAAAGGCGCTTCTTGTTTTCCTCACCGCGCGCGTGGGCCGCGGCGATGCGGCCGTATTCGGCGCGGACTTCGGTGATGGCGCGCGTGCGCGCCTCCCGCGACAACAGCGACGACACCACGCCCACGGCGCGGCTCGCATCGTTGACGTATACGGCCTGGCCGCGCCGGTAATTAGGATGGATCTTCACCGCCGTGTGCGTGCGGCTTGTGGTGGCGCCGCCGATCAGCAGCGGCACATCGAAGCCCTGCCGCTCCATCTCGGCGGCGACGTGACACATTTCGTCGAGCGACGGCGTGATCAGACCGGAGAGGCCGATGATGTCGGCTTGCTCGGTCTGCGCGGCTTGCAGAATCTTTTCCGCCGGCACCATAACTCCGAGATCGACCACATCGTAGTTGTTGCACTGGAGCACGACGCCGACGATGTTCTTGCCGATGTCGTGCACGTCGCCCTTGACCGTGGCGAGCACAATCTTGCCGTTCGAGGAGGAGTGCGCGCGCCCGTCGCGCTCCTGCTCCATGAACGGCATCAGATGCGCGACCGCCTGCTTCATCACCCGTGCCGATTTGACCACCTGCGGCAGGAACATCTTGCCCGAGCCAAACAGATCGCCCACCACGTTCATGCCGTCCATCAGCGGGCCTTCGATCACGGCCAGCGGGCGCGGCGCTTTTTTGCGCGCCTCTTCCACGTCCGCCGCGATGAAATCGGTGATGCCGTGGACCAGCGCGTGCGAGAGGCGCTTTTCCACTGGCCATTCGCGCCAGGCCAGATCGGCTTCCTTCTTTTCCTTGCCGGGCCCGCCGCGGTGCTGCTGGGCAATCGCCAGCAACCGCTCGGCCGCATCGGCGCGGCGGTTGAGCACCACGTCCTCGCAAGCCTCGCGCAGCTTGGGGTCGAGGTCGTCGTAGACCGCGATCTGGCCGGCATTGACGATGCCCATGTCCATCCCGGCCGCGATGGCGTGATAGAGAAACACCGAGTGCATCGCCTCGCGCACCGGCTCGTTGCCGCGGAACGAGAACGAAAAGTTCGACACGCCGCCCGACACGTGCGCATGCGGCAGGTTCGCCCGGATCCAGCGCGCCCCTTCGATGAAGGCGACGCCGTAGCCGTTGTGCTCCTCCATCCCGGTCGCAACCGCGAAGATGTTCGGATCGAAGATGATGTCCTGCGGCGGAAAGCCGACGCGATTGACCAGGATGTCGTAGGCGCGCGCGGTGATGGCCTGCTTCTTCGCGAGCGTATCCGCCTGCCCGGCCTCGTCGAACGCCATCACCACGACGGCGGCGCCGTAGCGGCGCACCAGCTCGGCGTGGCGGATAAAGGCGTCCTCGCCTTCCTTGAGCGAGATCGAATTGACCACGGCCTTGCCTTGCACGCATTTCAGGCCGGCCTCGATCACCGAGAATTTCGACGAATCGATCATCACCGGCACGCGGGCGATGTCGGGCTCGGCCGCGATCAGGTTGAGGAACGTGGTCATCGCCTTCTCGGAGTCGAGAAGTCCCTCGTCCATATTG
>JASHVC010000824.1 GCA_030039655.1 Xanthobacteraceae bacterium
GCCGGTCGTCGTCAACGGACTGGAAGCCGGCTGCACGCTCCATAAGGTCGCGGCAGCGCCCGACCGCAACGCTTTCATAGCCGCTCACACCGACATACGCGCCATCGCCTGCAGCGCCACGACCGAAAGAGTCCCGGGAGACCTCATGGCGCAGTTTCCTAAATTGCAGATCGTCTCGAGCTTCGGTGTCGGCTACGACCATATGGACGTGAAATGGGCCGCCGAGCACGGCGTCATCCTCACCAACACCCCAAATGTGCTGACCGAGGAAGTCGCCGACACGGCGCTCGGCCTGCTGCTCTGCACGGTTCGCGAATTTCCACAGGCAGAGCGCTATCTGCGCGCCGGCAAGTGGCGCGAGCGGGACTATCCGCTCACCAAGGCGTCGCTGCGCAGCCGCACCGTCGGCCTCGTGGGCATGGGCGCGATCGGTCAGGCCATCGCGCGGCGGCTCGATGCGATGCAGGTGCCAGTGGTCTACCACACGCGGCAGAAGCGGCCTGAATTACCCTATCACCATTATGCGAACCTGCTCGATATGGCGCACGACGTCGACATCCTGCTGGCGATCGTGCCGGGCGGCGCGGGAACGCGGAACATGATCAATGCCGAGGTACTCGACGCCCTCGGCCCGCACGGCATTCTGATCAACATGGCGCGCGGCTCGGTGGTCGACGAGCCGGCGCTGATCAAGGCGCTTAAGGAAAAGCGCATCATGTCGGCCGGCCTCGACGTCTACGCCAAGGAGCCGGACGTTCCCCAGGAGCTGATCGCCATGGAGAACGTCGTGCTGTTCCCGCACGTGGGCTCGGCCTCGGTCTACACCCGCGAAAGGATGGATCAGCTCATCGTCGATAACATTCTGGCTTGGGCCGCCGGCAAGCCGCCCCTGACGCCGGTGGCGGAAACACCCTGGCGATCGTGGCAAGATTGAGCGGGCATGACGGCGCTGGAAGCGCGTGGTAGCCTGAGCTTCAACAAGAGCAGTGGGCATGCATCGTCCGGGTATCGGTATTGTTGCGGCAATGGCGGGCTGCGTGTACGGCGGTGTCACGCTCGCGCAGGAGGTGAAAACCCCCGACGTGCCGCCGGCGAACGATCCCGTAGCAGGCATGATCGGAAATTGGCAGTTCTCCAATGCCGATCAGGACAAGGTCTGCCACTTCGTTTTCCGCAACGACCCGGCGCCCGGAGGCTATAAGCTCGACATCGACAAGAACTGCCCCAATGTCTTCCCCTCAACCAAAAATGTCGTCGCCTGGGCGATCGATAGTTTCGGCAGTTTGCATCTGCTCGATTCGGCCGGGCGAACGGTGATTGAACTGAGCGAGGTCGAGACCGGCATGTTCGACGGTTTTCGAAAAGAGGAAGGCCGCTACATTTTGCAGAATGCGGCTTCACTCGCTCCTGCCCACACCGCCGCAGACCTGGCCGGCGACTGGGCCATCGAACGCGGAACCGGCAAGCCCATGTGCGTGCTCACGCTGGCCAACAAATCCGCGGGCGCCGATGATTTTGTCTTGGAGGTGAAGCCGGGCTGCGATGCGCTGGTGACGCGCTTCAATCCGACGTCCTGGCGCATAGACAACACCGATCTGGTGCTGCTCACGCCGCGAGGCCTGTCCTGGCGCTTCGAGGAGAACGACCCAAATACCTGGCAGCGCGTGCCCGAGACGCCCGATCCCTTCCTTCTGGTGCGCCAGACTACTCGATAGCTTCAATGAAACATTATCAAGTCGTCATTGTCGGCGGAGGGCCGGTCGGCGTCGCGCTCGCAGTCGAACTGGGGCTGCGCGGCATATCGTGCGCGCTCATCGAACGGCGCACGGAGCCGCAACTGATCCCCAAGGGGCAGAACCTGACGCAGCGCGCGATGGAGCATTTCTTTTCCTGGGGCGTCGCGGACCAGGTGCGTGCGATCCGCCTGCTGCCGCCCGAATTTCCCATGAGCGGCATCGTCTCTTATCGCAACCTGAACAGCGAATACTGGTACGCGCCGCCGCTGCGCGAAATCGTCAATTCCTATTATTTCGAGCCCAACGAACGGCTGCCGCAATATCTGGTTGAAAGCGTTTTGCGCAAACGCCTGACGCAACTCGATTGCGTTGAAGCCCGGTTCGGCTGGATGGCTGAGACCATCATGCAAGACAAGACCGGAGCACGCGTCACCATCAGCAAGGACGGGGTCAAGGAAACGCTGGAAACGGATTATGTCGTCGGCTGCGACGGCAGCCATTCCACGATCCGCAAACAGATCGGCATCGAGCGCAGCGGCGCCGACTTCGATCAGATCATGGTGCTGGCGCTGTTTCGTTCGAAAGAGTTGCACGAAAAGCTCAAGCGCTTTCCGCCGCGCTCGACCTACCGCGTGCTGCATCCGGACCTGAAGGGCTACTGGCAGTTTTTTGGCCGGGTCGATGTCGGCGAGCGCTGGTTCTTTCACTCGCCGGTACCAGCCAATACCACGCGCGACAACTACGACTTCCAAGGCTTGGTGGAGAGATCCGCCGGCTTTCCGTTCGCCGCCGAGTTCGACTATGTGGGCTTTTGGGATCTGCGCATCGCAGTCGCCGAAACCTACCAGGTCGGCCGCGCCTTCATTGCCGGCGATGCGGCGCACTCCCATCCGCCCTATGGCGGCTATGGCCTCAATAACGGCCTCGACGACGTTGCCAATCTCGGCTGGAAGCTTGCCGCCACGCTCGAGGGTTGGGGCGGCGGT
>JASHVC010000825.1 GCA_030039655.1 Xanthobacteraceae bacterium
AACAAGGGCATCCACGGCAACGGTCACATGGTGATGATCGAGAAGAACAATCTTGAGATCGCCAAGGTGATCGACGATTGGGTGGTGAAGAATGTGAAGTGAGCCGGGAGGGATTAGCCGAGGCTTTCCAGCTCCTCGATCATCCGCTCGATGACCGACAATCCGCCCTGCCAGAACTTTGGATCGTGGGCGTCGAGGCCGAACGGCTTGAGTAGCTCGGAATAGTGCTTGGTGCCCCCGGCTGAGAGCATGGCGAGGTAGCGCTCTGCGAAACCGTCGGCCGCGTGCTCGTAGACCGCGTAGAGCGAGTTCACGAGGCAATCGCCGAACGCATAGGCGTAGACGTAGAACGGCGAGTGGACGAAATGCGGGATGTAAGCCCAGAAGGTTTCGTAGCCCGGCTTCAGCTCGATCGCCGGGCCAAGGCTCTCGCCCTGCACAGACATCCACAGCTCACCGATGCGCGCGGCCGTTAGTTCACCGTCGCGGCGCTCGATGTGGACGGCGCGCTCGAATGTGTAGAACGCGATCTGCCGCACCACGGTGTTGATCATGTCCTCCACCTTGGCGGCAAGCATGGCCTTGCGCTCTTTTTTGCCCGAGGTGTTGGCCAGAAGTTTCCGGAACGTCAGCATCTCGCCGAACACGCTTGCGGTCTCCGCCAGCGTGAGCGGCGTCGGCGCCATCAGCGCGCCGTTGGGCGCCGCCAGTACCTGATGGACGCCGTGGCCCAGTTCGTGGGCGAGCGTCATCACGTCACGCGGCTTACCCTGATAGTTGAGCAGCACATACGGATGCGCCGACGGCACGGTCGGATGCGCGAACGCGCCCGGCGCCTTGCCGGGCCGCACCGGCGCATCGATCCAACGCAGATCAAAGAACCGCTCGGCGATGGCCGCCATCTTCGGTGAGAACGCGCCATAGGCGGTGAGCACCGTGTCCTTCGCCTCCTCCCAGCCAACGGTGCGCTGCGCCACTTGCGGCAGCGGCGCGTTGCGGTCCCAATGCGGCAGCTTTTTCTTGCCGAACCATTTCGCTTTCAGAGCGTAATAGCGGTGCGAGAGCCGCGGATAGGCGGCACGCACCGCCGCGACCAAAGCGTCGACCACCTCGCGCTCGACCCGATTGTCCAGATGGCGCGCGTCAGCAACGTCGGCAAAGCCGCGCCAGCGATCGGAGATTTCCTTATCCTTGGCCAGCGTATTGGTGACCAGCGCGAACTGTTGCACGTTTTGTTTGAACGTGTGCGCCAGCGCCTGTGCGGCCGCCTTGCGCTTTTCCGCCGCGCGATCCTGAAGAAGATTGAGCGTCGGCTCGATGGCGAGCGATTTCCCCTGCACCTTGAAGCGCAGGTTGGCGATGCTCGCATCGAACAGCCGGTTCCAGGCCGAATAGGCCGTCACCGATTTTTCGTGAAATAATTGCTCGACGCGATCTTCAAGCTGATAGGGCTTGTAGCGGCGCACGTCATCGAGCCAGGGCCGATAATGGCCGAGCACCGGATCGGCCATGGCGGCTTCCAGCAGCGCATCGTCGATACGATTGAGCTCGAGCGTGAAGAACAGCAGATGCGTGGACGCCGAGGTCAACCGCTCCTGCACGTCGCCGTAAAATTTGGTCCGCGCCGGATCGACCGTGTCGCCGGCATGGACGAGGCCCGCGTAGGAACCGAGCCGGCCCATGAGATCGTCGATCGCTTCATAACGCCGCACCGCCTCGGCGAGTGCCGCGCCGGGCACGGCAGCGCGCGCCATTTCGGAAAGCTTGCCCTTATAGGTCTCCTCGAACGCCACGCAGTCGGCGTCAGTGCGATCGAGATCTCGCTTGATCGCCGGGTCGTGGATCCCGGAATAGAGATCGGCGAGATTCCACTCAGGCAGCGCACCAAGCTTGGACTTAGGCGCGATCTGAGCGCGGCCCGCCGGCCTCGCGGCCGCCCTCTTGGGTGATTTTCGTGAACGTGACATCCGCTTGATGATCCTCAATCGCCAAACATTTGGCGCAGCAGTGCGGCCAGCACAAGGCAACGCCGCAGTTAGCGAAGGCGGCTAGGCAAACCCAAAAAAACGCGCCGGGTTGTCGACCAGCACCCGGTCGCGGGCGGCACGATCCGGCAAATAGCGTTCGAGCAGCGCGACGCGCGCCATCTCGTGGTCGAGGCCGTAGTCCGAGTGTCCGTCTTTGTCCGGCCGCATGAAGCGGTGGACGTGCGGCCAGTCGGTGCCCCAGAGGCACCGGTCCGGCGCGGCCTCGTAGAACAGCCGGCCGAATTCGATCGCATCGTTCCAGGGGTAGCCGGCGTGCGAGCGCAGGTCGCCGTTGGAGAGGCCGATCCACCAATTGCCGTTTTTCAGAAGGTCGAGGATCAGGCGAATTGCCGGCTGATCCGTGCCGCGACGGTAGTCGGGACCGCCCATGTGATCGATGATCGCCGGGAAATCGATCTTGCGCAGTTCGTCGGCGACGACCAGAAAGTCGTCCTCGAAGCCAAACACCTTGACGAACCAGCCAAGCTCGCGCACGCGGTCGAGGCCGCGGCGGAAGCCGGCAATGCTTGGCGCCAATTTGAACCGGCCACCGAAATTGAAGCGCGCTCCGCGCACGCCGACGCCGTTGAGTCTCTCCAATTCCGCGCCGCTGACGCTGTCGTCGACGATGGCGACGCCGCGATAGTTCTGCTCGGGCGCCGCTTTAAGAACGTCATGCAGCAGCCGGTGATCGGTGCCGTAGATCGTGGGCTGCACGAACACGGCCCGACCGACGCCCATCGCATCGTGCAGCGCCTTCACCGCCTCTAAGGTGCAATCTTCGGGGGGCTGGTAGAGCGCGTTCGGATTGGCGGCCGGATAGGCTTTGGCAGGGCCAAAGATATGCAGGTGAGTGTCGCAGGTATTTTTCGGCAGACTTTCCGGCATGGTTTCACGTTCAGCTTTGTTTGGTCATTGCAGGCTTAGGCCGGTTTCCTTAATGATCGGCCCCCACTTGGCATCCTCGCTCTTGAGATAATCGGCGAGTTGCTCCGGCGTGCCGCCCATAGGGGTCATCCAGATCCTGGCGAGTTGCCGCCGTCCGGCATCGCTTTGAAGAAATTCATTCACGCCTTTGTTGATCTTGTCGACGATATCGAGCGGCGTTCCGGACGGCACAAACAGTGCCGACCAACCGTTCGCCTCGAAGCCCGGCAATCCTGACTCGTCCGCGGTCGGCACGTCCGGCAGCTCGGGCAATCGTTTGCGGCTGGTGATGGCGAGGCCCCGGAGCATTCCCGACTGCACCTGCGGCACGAAGGTCGGAACATACTGGACCGAAAGCTGCAGATCGCCCGACGCCAGATCGGGCAGCGCTTGCGATGTAATGCGATAGGGCACGTGGCCGACGGAAATGCCGGCGAGCTTGTTGATCAGCTCGATCGTGATGTGCGCCTGTGAGCCGACCCCGACGGTTCCGGCGGCGAGCGGACCGCGATGCTCTTTCGCATAGGCGAAAAGCTGCGTCAGGTTCGTCACCGGCAGCTTCGGGCTGGCGACGATGATGAGCGGCGAATAGGCAAGCAACGCGATCGGCGCGAAGGCGCGGTCAGGATCGAAATCCAGATTCTTGTACATGAACTTGTTGTTGACGATCGGCCCCACCGTCGCGATGAGCAGCGTGTAACCGTCGGGCGCCGCTCTGGCGGCCGCTCCCGCCGCGATGTTGCCGTTCGCACCGGGGCGGTTCTCGACGATGAAATTTTGACCGAAGCGCGCGCTGAGCGACGCCGTGACCAACCGCATCAGCGTGTCGGTGCTGGTCCCCGCCGCGAACGGGCAAAGCACCGTGACCGGCCGCGCCGGCCATGCCTCCGCCCCCAGGGCCGGCGCGGCGAGCGGCCAGAGCGTCGCAGCGCCCAGCGCGCCGATCAAATACCGCCGGCTTGTATTGGTCGTCATCATGGCCGTCCCAGCAACGAGGCAGCCCGCGAGAGCGGCGCCGCACTCGTCTTAATACGCGCTTAAGCCTGTCCAGTAATGCGCCCTTAAGCCTCAGCGGACGAAATTGCTCCGAAACGGGACAACACCCGTAAAAAGACAGCCCCGAGGAACAGGAAGATGGCGATCCTCATCGTCGACGACGATCCGGTGCAGCGCCGGCTGCTTGAGGGCATGCTGCAGAAGTTTGGCTACGAGGCGGTCGCGGTCGACAACGGCAACGCAGCGCTGGCGCTGCTGTCGAGGCCGGACGGCGGCATCGAGTGCATGATCCTCGATCTCGTCATGCCGAACCTCGACGGGCTCGGCGTGCTGGCGCAGTTGCGCGAGGCCGCCATCAAGGTGCCAGTGATCGTGCAGACCGCGCACGGCGGCATCGACAACGTGATCGCGGCGATGCGCGCGGGCGCGGCGGACTTCGTGGTCAAACCGGTCGGCGCTGAACGCCTGCAGGTCAGCTTGCGCAACGCGCTCAATACCAGCGCGCTCGAGGGCGAGTTGGCGCGCATGAAGCACAGCCGCACCGGGACGCTCAACTTTGCCGACATCATTACCCAGAGCGCAAACATGCACGCCGTCATCCGCATGGCGGAGAAGGCGGCGGCCTCCAACATTCCAGTCTTTGTCTCCGGCGAATCCGGCGTCGGCAAGGAGCTGATCGCGCGCGCAATCCATGGGTCTGGTGAACGCAGCACAAAACCGTTCGTCGCAGTCAATTGCGGCGCTATGCCGGAAAATCTCGTCGAGTCGATCCTGTTCGG
>JASHVC010000063.1 GCA_030039655.1 Xanthobacteraceae bacterium
GGCGGCACCGGCTTTACCGGCCGCGACGTGACGCCGGAGGCCATCGAGCCGCTGTTCGAGAAAAAGATGGACGCGTTCGCGGCGCTATTTCTGATGGTCAGCTACCAGAAGATTGGCACGTCGGCGATTCAATCCCGCGCCACCGCGGGCCTCGCCGGCTCGACGTACATTTTCTGTCTGCCGGGCTCACCCGGGGCCTGCAAGGACGCGTGGGACGAGATTCTGGTGCACCAGCTCGATTATCGTTACGGGCCCTGCAATTTCGTCGAGATCATGCCGCGGCTCGATGAGCACCTGCGCCGGCCGAAGGCGCAAGGGGCGACGGTGTAGCGTCATTCGGATTGCCGCTTCGCGGCTTCCGGAATGACGGTGTCACAACTCCAAATCCCAATACTCGCTGATCACCGGACGGCCCCAGCTGCGGTGCCGTTCCGTGCGCATGAGCCGGAAGCCCGCTTTCTGATAGATGTGGCGCGCGGCTGTGAGCACGCTGTGAGTCCATAGCGTGATTTTCTTGTAGCCGGCGCGGCGGGCGAAGCGAATGCATTCATCAACGAGCCGGGTGCCGATACCGAGCCCGCGCGCCTTCGGATCGAGCAGCAGAAGGCGGATGCGGGCGACGTCGTCGCTATCCTTCGCCAGCATGATCGAGCCGACATTCTCGCCGTCCATTTCGGCGATCCAGCAACGCTCGCGCTTCGGATCGAACTTGTTGACGAAATCGGCAACGATCTGCGAGCAGACTCCTTCGAATGGCGCGGTCCAGCCGTATTCCTCGGCGTAAATCTCGGCATTGCGCTTGACGATCCAGCCGAAATCGCCGTGGCGCGGTTCGCGCACGATGTAACTGGGGCGCTCCGAGGGCTCAACGCCGTCGTCGCCGCCCAAAAGTTGCTCGATGATGCTCATCGCGGCGATCAATTGGGTCTGCCGCGCTGGCGCGAGCTTACCCAGCATGGCGCCAATGTCGCGCTGTGACAGCCGATTCAAAAGCGCAAACGCCTTGCGGCCGCGCGGTGACAGCGTCAGATGACTTTGCCGCGCGTCGCGCTCCGACGTTTCGCGGCGGATCAAGGCGCGCTTTTCGAAATCTCGCAGCACGCGGCTGAGGTAGCCGGCATCGAGATCCAGCGTGCGGCCGATCTCGGTTGCGGTGCGCGCGTTGCCGTTGCCGATCTCGTAGAGCACGCGCGCCTCGCCGAGCGAGTAGGGGCTGTCGAGGAAATTCTTGCGCAGCACGCCAATCTGCCGCGTGTAAAAGCGGTTGAAGCGGCGCACAGCGGCGATGCGGCTGTCATGCTGGCGTCGGGACATGCCGAAGCCTCGCCCAGGTATTTGACTTAGTCAAGTATCTAGCGCGACGCGGCGCCCGCGGCGAGGGTTGCGATGCGCCGGCGGCCGATGCGGCGGATGAGATCGGTCTCAGGGTCGGCGGCCACATCGGAATGGCCGCCGAGTTCGTCGTAAAAGGGATGCGCAATGAGCAGGCCCTGCTCCGGAGCCGGCAGGGCGCCAAGGGCTGTCCTGATGAGCGACAGCATCTCCTTCAACGCCGGCCGCGTTGCGCGCTCGCGGCGGAACACCGCCGCGCGGGCCGCCGGTGGGAATCGCTCGACGAAGCGCCGCAGCTCGCCGGTCCAGGCTGCTTCCGGCGCAGTGCCCGGCCGCAGGAACAGGAGCCAAGGAGCACGCGCCGTGGTCGCGGCCTCCTTCAACCGCTGGCCCAGAGAGCCTTGGATAACGGTGAAATTGCAGCCGGCCACATCGGCGACGGCTGCGGTGCCGTCGGCTGAACCGCCGTCGGCCACGATGACTTCCGTTACCAAGCCATCCATTGCCCCGGGAACGAGCGCCACCAAGCTCGACGCAAGCGCGTTTTCGGAGTTGAGGGTGGCGATGATGATGCTGAGCATTCGCCGCAGACCGAGCTTTTGCCGGCCAGTTTGGGTTCCAACTCTCGATAAGTTGCGAACCGCAACTTTCCAACAGTTTCCTTGTTCACGGGGGCCTCACGCGGAATTGTTCTTGTTTTGTTCACTAGGTCGCGTTAGCTTCCGAGCATGGCTCAATCGTCCGCCTTGAGACGCCCGCCGGCGCCGCTGCCCTCCGCGCCGGTGGGCGAGTTGGGAACCGCCGTCGACCGCGAGCGCCGCCGCGGCCGCGGCACGGTTTCCAACGCCTCAGGGCGGTTCGAGCCGATAGCGCGAGTCGCATTCGACGATGGCTGGCAGGGCCTAGAAGAGCTGCCGCCGTTCAAGACCAGCGTGACGGTCGACGCGACGCGGAAGATCATCACCCACAACGAGTCTCCGGACATTTCGTTTGACCGCTCGATCAACCCTTATCGGGGCTGCGAGCACGGCTGTGTTTATTGCTTCGCGCGCCCCACGCATGCCTATCTGGGCCTGTCGCCCGGTCTCGATTTCGAATCCAAGCTGTTCATGAAGCCGAACGCACCCGAATTGCTGGAGCGCGAATTGTCGGCGCCGGGCTATGTGCCGAAAGTCATCGCCATAGGCACGAACACCGATCCGTATCAGCCCATCGAACGCCAATACAAAATTATGCGCGGCATTCTCGAAGTGTTGGATCGCGCCGGCCATCCTGTCGGCATCGTGACCAAGTCGGCGCTGGTGCTGCGCGATCTCGATATCCTCGCGCGCATGGCGGCCCGCGATCTGGTGAAGGTCGCGATCTCGGTCACGACGCTAGATTCGAAGTTGGCGCGCGTCATGGAACCGCTCGCTGCGACGCCGCCGCGGCGTCTCGAAGCCTTACGTCAGTTGGTGAAGGCCGGGATACCGACCTCCGCCATGGTCGCGCCGGTCATCCCGGCAATCAACGACGCCGAGATGGAACGCATCCTTGAAGCCGTGGGTGCGGCAGGCGTACGCAATGCCGGCTATGTGTTGTTGCGGCTGCCGTTGGAAATCCGCGATTTGTTCAGCGAATGGCTGAAAGAGAACTTTCCAGATCGCCACGATCATGTTTTCAAGCTCGTTCGCGATACGCGTGGCGGCAAGGATTACGATTCGACATGGGGCAAGCGCCAGACAGGCACCGGGCCGGTAGCCTGGATGATCGGACGCCGTTTCGAACTCGCTTGTGAGCGTCTCGGCTTCAACACCACCAAGCGCCGCGTCACTACCGAGTATTTCCGACCGCCGCGGCCCGCAGCTGAGCAACTCGCGCTGTTTTAGCGTTCCTTTCTCCCCGCTGTCCCCGTGCGGCGATGGCTGCGTTGCGGTTCCCGGCGCGCGCCGCCATCATGCGGCCGATGAGTCGCAAACCGAACGGTCGCAACGAAAACGCAAAAGCGGCGTCGCGCTTGCCGCTCGGCGAAGAAATTGCGCGCCCGACGTTCCGCCGCGAGCGTGCGGCGCTCAAGCGCGGCGTATGGCCAATCGCCGGATGCGATGAAGCTGGGCGCGGCCCACTGGCTGGGCCCGTAGTCGCCGCGGCCGTGATCCTCGATCCTGACGATGTGCCGCACGGGCTCGATGATTCGAAAAGGTTGACGCCGGAACGCCGCGAAGTGCTTTACGAGCGCATCTGCGCGCGCGCTCAGGTCGCGGTAGCCATGGCGCCGCCGTGGCGGATCGATCGCGATAATATCTTGCGCGCCTCACTGTGGGCGCTAGCGCGCGCGGTCGCGGCGCTGCCGGTTAAGCCGCATCTCGTTTTTGTCGACGGCCGCGACCGTATTGACGCCGGTTGCGACTGCCAGGCGGTGATTGGCGGCGACGGCCTTGTTGCCTCCATCGCGGCCGCCTCGATCGTCGCTAAGGTGACGCGCGATCGGCTCATGGCCTGTCTTGGCGCGGCGCATCCGGGCTACGGCTTCGAGCGGCACATGGGCTACAGCGTGCCCGAGCATTTCGCCGCGCTGGACCGGCTCGGCCCGACCATCCACCATCGCCGGTCGTTCTCGCCGGTTGCGGGCGTATTGGGCCTGTTGGACGCCGATTCCGAGGAGGCAATCGCTAACGTATTGCCACTCTAGCCGTGCGGCTTTAGTTCTATAGCGTCCACTCCGACACCGAGCCTGCTGGCGATCCTGTATCTCATACGCGCTGAGCCCGATGTTCTACGTCCCCCTTTACTTCGAAGCGATCCGCACGCGCCCGGCGGTCATCTTCTGGGTGGCGGCGCTGGCCCAGGCCGCGATTTGGCTCGCGGTGCCCATGTTGTTCTACTCCGCGCCGCCCGGCGATTTGGCGCAGGTACTGGCTGTTGGCCACGAATTCCAGTTCGACAGCGACGTCGGCCCGCCGCTCGCGTTCTGGTTCGCCGAGACCGCCTATCGCATCGGCGGCTTGTTCGGCGTTTACGCACTTTCGCAGATTTGCGTGATCGTGACCTATTGGTGCGTGTTCAGGCTGGGCAGCGCCATTGTCGGCGCGCCGCAAGCAATCGTGGCCGTGCTGCTCATGGTCGGCATTTCGGCGTTCACGGTGCCGACACCGGATTTTGACCCGGCGATTTTGGCCATGGCGCTGTGGGCCATCGTGCTCTCGCGCTACTGGCAAGCGGTTGCGCTGGGCGAGCGGCAATCCTGGTACGTGTTCGGCGCAGCCACTGCTCTTCTGTTGATGACCAGCGAGGGGGCGCTCATCCTGCTCGCGCCGCTGGCCCTGTTCACGGTGCTGACCGATCGAGGGCGCGCAGCGCTCAATCGCGTGGACCCGTGGGTCGTAACATTCGTCCTTATCGGTTTTTTGTTTCTGCATCTGCTCTGGCTCGAGGGCTCCGCCGACAGCTTGACGCCGACTATCGCGCAGCTCCGCGATGCGGGCAGCGCGCAACAAAACACGCTGGCCTGGCTTCGCCTCCTTGCCGCGCTCATTCTGGCCCACGCGGGCCTGGCAATTCTCGTAGTGCTAGCAGGCGGCTGGCCTCGATCCCGCAACGATCCGACGCCTGCGCTCACGCGCAGAGCCGTGGATGACTTTGGCAAAACCTTCGTGAAGGTCTTTGCTTTTACGCCGGCGCTACTGGCGACGATCATTGCGGTTCTGCTCGGGAGGCTGCTGCCGATTGGCGGTACGGCGCCGCTTTTGGTGCTGTCCGCGCTCGGCGTGATCGTCCTTGGTGGCGAAAGTATCGCGCTCTATCACCAACGCATTCTCGGATTCGCCTGGGCCGGTTTGTTAATTGTACCGGCTGCTCTGGTGCCGGCGGTGTTGATCATGCTGCCGTGGACGACACGCACCGCTCTCTCGGTGGGAGAGCCGGCAGCCGCCATGGGCCGCTTCTTTGGCGAGACTTTCGAGAGCAGGACCGGACGCCCGCTTGCCGTCGTCACTGGCGAAACTGCCACCGCCACCATCGTGGCGATCGGAGCGCCGAGCCGCCCAAGCGTCTATTTTGAGACCGATCCCGACCGTTCGCCGTCGGTCACGCCCGACGAGATACGGCAAAAGGGCGCCGTGGTGGTCTGGCTCGCTGCGGACACGACACCGACGCCGCCGCCTTTGATCAAAGCGCATTTTCCTGATCTCGTTCCTGAGGTGCCGCAAACCTTCGAGCGGCGTGTGCGGGGCCGGCTGCCGCTGTTGCGTGTCGGCTGGGGCATGATCCGGCCGGCAAGCGCGCCGGCGCCGGCCGCGAGCACGCCTTCGCCAGCCGCACCCATGCCGCGTTGATCGCGTCACGGAAATCGCGCACGCTCTCCTCAATGCCAAGGAGAATCAAATGCCAAAGCTGTCGGGCTATGCCGCACTCGCCACGCTTCCCGAGGAGCGAGTTACCGACAAGATCAGCCGCAAGATCGCCTCCGGTGAGCAGGAAATGATCGTGTGGTGGAGCATGAAGGCCGGCGCGCACGCGACCGCGCACAAACACACGAACGAGCAGATTGCGTGGATCCTCAAGGGCAAGATGGAATTCCGGCTCGGCAACGAGCGGCGTACCTGCGGGCCGGGCGACGTGGTGGTGATCCCGGGTGGCGTCGAACACGAGGCGTTCTTTCCCGAGGATACCGAAGTGATCGACGTGTTCGCACCGCCCCGCGCGGATTTTCTGACCGGCGGCGTGCCCGACTACATGAAAGTGAAGTAACCGTCAGGCGAGCGCCTTCTTGAGCGCTAGAAAATCCCGCCAGGCGAGCCGCTTCTGTAGCGGCTGACGTAGCAGATAAGCTGGGTGAAGGGTGGCCATGGCGCGAATTTCGCGCGTGCCGGTGTCGTATTTGAACCAACGGCCGCGCGTTCTGGTGATACCTTCGCGAGTACCTAGCAAGGTCTGGGTCGCGGGCTGTCCGAGGGTGACCAAAATGTCCGGCTCGGCAAGCTCGATCTGCCGGTGGACAAACGGCAGACAGATTGCAGTTTCCTGCGGCGTCGGCGTGCGGTTGCCTGGTGGCCGCCACGGCACGACGTTGGCGATGTAGGCTTTGGTGCGATCGAGTCCGATCGCCTCCATCATGCGGTCGAGTAACTTGCCGGAACGCCCGACGAATGGCTTCCCGGATATGTCTTCCTCGTATCCGGGTGCTTCGCCAACAAACATCACCCGCGCCTTCGGATTCCCGTCAGCAAAGACTAATTGCGTCGCGGTAGCGCGTAGCCCGCAGCCTTGGAAGTTTTCCAGCAGCCCGCGCAGCGCGTCGAGATCTTTGGCGCTCGCAGCGGCCTCCCGCGCCGCCATGACGGCGACCTCGGGCGGCGGAGGCGCCGCTTGCGCTGGAATGTTTCCTGCATCCTTGGGGGGAAGCGGCGGGGAAGGAACTGGGTTGCGCGAGTGGGACGCAGGGGTTTCGGCGTCCGCTGGCTGCATGGCGGCAGCTTGCCCCGCGGCGGAGGTGGCGACAGCCGGATCTGCCATGCGGTCGACAGCTTCCTCGCCAACAAGAGCGTCGACGCCGGCGTCAAGGTAGAAGGCGAGCAATTCGCGCGCGTTGCTGGGTCCGGGCGTCATGGTCGAAACTGTATCGGTTGGTAGCAAGTCTAGGCGGGCAGCCGAAACCATGAAACACTTATTCGCGCACAAGGCGGTGAACCACCGCGGTACGACGGAAATGCCATGAGTACGACAGAACTGCCGCCGCGTGAGGCGATGGAGTTTGACGTCGTCGTTGTCGGCGCGGGGCCGGCGGGTCTCGCCACCGCAATCCGGCTCAAACAAGTTGCACCGGAAAAGTCCGTGGTGGTGGTGGAGAAGGGCTCAGAGGTCGGCGCTCACATCCTCTCTGGAGCGGTGATCGACCCCATCGGAATCGACAGCCTCTTGCCTGAATGGCGCACCGAAGACTCATTTGTGAGAACCGCCGTCACCGAGGATCGCTTCTGCGTGCTCGGTCCGTCTGGCGGCTGGCGGCTGCCGAATTTGCTGATGCCGCCACTCCTCAGCAACCACGGCAACTTCATCGTTTCGCTCGGCGATGTTTGCCGCTACCTCGCGCGCAAGGCCGAGGCCCTCGGCGTCGAAATTTATCCGGGCTTCGCCGCCGCCGAAGTGCTGTTTGAAGATGGCGCAGTCGTCGGTATCGCCACCGGCGACATGGGCATCGGCAAGGACGGACACCACAAATCAGGTTTTACCCACGGCATGGAGTTGCACGGCAAGTACACCGTGTTTGCCGAAGGTGCGCGAGGCAGTCTCACCAAAGGTCTGATCGGAGGCTTTGGTCTGGCGAAGGATAGCGAGCCGCAGAAATTTGGTCTCGGCTTGAAAGAGCTATGGCAAGTCGCCCCTGAAAAGCATCGCAGCGGACTGGTGCAACATACGATTGGTTGGCCACTAAGCAACCGCACCGGCGGCGGCTCGTTCCTCTATCACTTTGCCGACAATCTGGTCGAAGTCGGTTTCGTCGTGCATCTCAATTACGAGAACCCGTACCTCTCGCCGTTCGAAGAGTTCCAGCGCTTCAAGACCCATCCGCTCATCCGCGACACGTTTATTGGAGGAAAGCGTATTTGCTACGGCGCCCGCGCCATCAGCGAAGGTGGCTGGCAATCGGTGCCGCGCGTGGCGTTTCCAGGTGGCGTGCTGGTTGGCTGCGCGGCCGGGTTTGTGAACGTGCCGCGCATCAAAGGCAGTCACAACGCCATGCTCTCAGGGATGTTGGCGGCGGAACACATCGCTGCAGCCCTCGCTCAAGGCCGCAGCAACGACGAGCTCGCAACCTACGAGGCGGCCTGGCGCACCTCGCCAGTCGGACGCGATCTTTGGCGGGTGCGCAACGCCAAGCCGCTATGGTCGAAGTTCGGCACGTGCGCCGGTATCGCCCTTGGCGGGCTCGATATGTGGACCAACACGTTCGGCTTCTCGCTATTTGGCACGCTAAAGCACGGCAAGCCCGACTTCGCCACGCTCAAGCCCGTGGCGCAGTGCCAGCCCATCGCCTACCAGAAACCCGACGGCAAGCTCACATTCGACCGGCTCTCCTCGGTCTATTTGTCGAACACCAACCACGAGGAGGACCAGCCGGTGCACCTTTTGGTGCGCGACAGCGCGCTGCAGAAATCGTCGGAACACGACATGTATGGCGGGCCGTCGGCGCGCTATTGCCCGGCCGGCGTCTACGAGTGGGTCGAGGAGGCGGGCCGGCCGCGTTTCGTCATCAACGCGCAGAACTGCGTCCATTGCAAAGCGTGCGACATCAAAGATCCTAACCAGAACATTACTTGGGTTCCACCCGAAGGCGGGGGAGGGCCCAACTATCCGAACATGTGATCGCTGAGGAAGCGACTGCACGCTCCAGGCGTGGGTTGCGCCTGCGCGGGCCGGAAGGTTGATCAGAGCCCGGTTTGCCGCGATTTTGCCGCCCTTTCCTTGTAGAAATATTAGGCTGCTTGTGTCAGGGACGGCGGTTTTCTCGTCCCTTGCGGGGGTGCGGCAAAAGGGTCATTCTCGCCAGCGCGTTTTCGGGGGCATGATTCCCGTTCCGCAATCCGTCTGCCAATGGAGCTCTCGTGATTCATTCGCTGCTGTCCCGGCATGCCGTTATTGGCGCTGCAATGATTTTTGGCTTGACGTCGGCTCGCGCCGCCCAAGCCCCGAACGAGCAGGATGTCCTGCGCGATAATCCTGCCGGCAATTATCTGGCCGCCCGCCATGCCGGAGTGGAGCGCGATGCCGCCGCTGCGGCGGATTATTACCTCAAAGTGCTGAAGACCGATCCGCACAATGCCGATCTGCTCAGTCGGGCGTTTCTGTCCGTGCTCACGGACGGCGATGTCGATCAGGCCGGCAAACTTGCCGAGAAGCTTCTTCAAGTCGAGAGCAAGGAGAGCGTCGCGCGACTCGTGGCTGGCATCCGTGCCCTCAAGCAGAGGCAATACGGGTTGGCTCGACAAGGTTTTGCGCAGTCGGTGCACGGTCCGGTGACCGATTTGACGGCAAAGCTGCTGTCGGCCTGGGCGTCCTACGGTTCCGGCGATGCGCGCGGGGCCGTCGATGATCTGGACAAGCTCAGCGGTCCGGACTGGTACGGGATTTTCAAGGATCTGCACGCTGGCCTCATACTCGATCTTGCCAATAACAAGAAGGACGCAGCCAAGCGTTACGAGAGCGCCTACAAGGCCGATCCGACCGCGTTGCGCACCGTAGAAGCTTACGGCCGCTTCCTGTCGCGCAACAGCAGCAAGGATGCGGCGCTGAAGGTCTATGAGGACTTCAACAAGGCGCTGCCGAACCACCCGCTGATCGAGCAGGAAATCAAGCAAATCACAAATGGTGAGAAGCTGCCGCCCCTGGTCGATACGGCCCAGGCCGGCGCTGCCGAGGCGCTTTATGGCATCGGCGCCTCGATTGGACGCCGGGGCGCCGAGGACCTGGCGCTGGTCTATCTGCAGCTCGCGCTCTACCTCGAACCTAACCATGTCATGGCGTTGCTCTCGCTGGCCGATCTCTACGAAACGCTCAAGAAGCCCGATCTGGCGATCAAGGAGTATGAGCGCGTGCCGGCGTCGTCGCCGGTTTCGCGCAGCGCTGAGATCGAGCTTGCCGTCGATCTTGATACGCTCGACAAGACTGATGAAGCCAAGAAGCGACTCGATCGCATCATCGCCGACCATCCGAAAGACACCGAGGCACTGATGGCGCTCGGTAACATCGAGCGCGCGCGCAAGGATTTTGCCGCGTGTGCGACGACGTACGGCAAGGCGATCGACTCGATACCGACGCTTGAGAAGTCGAACTGGGTCGTGTTCTACTTCCGCGGCATCTGTTACGAACGCTCCCATCAGTGGCCGAGCGCCGAAGCCGATATGAAAAAGGCCCTTGAGCTGTTCCCAGAACAGCCGCTCGTCCTCAATTATCTCGGCTATTCGTGGGTCGATCAGGGAGTGCATCTGGAAGACGGCATGGACATGATCCGTCGCGCGGTCGAGCAGCGGCCGGATGACGGTTACATCGTCGACTCGCTGGGCTGGGCCTACTTCCGCACCGGCAATTACGACGAGGCGGTGAAGAACCTGGAGCGCGCGGTCGAGCTCAAGCCGGACGATCCGACGATCAACGACCATCTCGGCGATGCCTATTGGCGGGTTGGGCGAACGCTGGAAGCGCATTTCCAGTGGTCGCACGCCAAGGACCTCAATCCGGAGCCGGAAGACCTGCCCAAGATCGAGGCCAAGCTGAAGGACGGCTTGCCCGAGGACACATCGTCCGCGGCCGAAGCCGTCAAGGCAAAGAAGCCCGGGAACGGCGGGTGAGGGGCGTCCTTGCCCGATCCGCTCGTTGAATCTGCGCCGGCCAAGGTCAATCTGACGCTGCGGGTGTTCGGCCGCCGCAGCGACGGCTATCACGAGATCGAAAGTCTGGTGACCTTCGCCGGTTTTGGCGACACTTTGAGCTTTTCGCGCGGCAGTGAGCTCGCGCTTATGGTGCGCGGCGCGCACGCGGCGCAGGCCGGAGACAATGCCGACAATCTGGTGCTCAAGGCAGCGCGCGCGCTGGCGACGCGTTTGCCCAGCGTCGGATTGGGCGCCTTCA
>JASHVC010000826.1 GCA_030039655.1 Xanthobacteraceae bacterium
GAAGTCGTTGAGATAGAGCCACACCGTGGCGCCGACCAGCGGCCCAAATAAATTGCCAGCACCGCCGATAGCGGTCTGCATGACCAACTGGCCAGACGTATCAAACATGAATGCATCTGGTGGCATGAAGCCTTGCATGACGCCGAGCAGGCCGCCGGCAAAGCCTGCATACGCGGCCGCGATAACGAATGCGGTCAGTTTGTAACCATGGATGTTGTAGCCGACGGCGGCGGCGCGCAGCGGATTATCGCGGATGGCGCTCAGGATGGCGCCGACCGGTGAGCGCACGATGCGCAGCGCGATGACGATACCGACGAAAAACCAGAAGGCGAAGAAGACGTAGAGCGACCAGTCGGTGTTGAACTTGAAGACCTTGAAGCCGAGGTTCAAGGTCGGGGTCGGCACGCCTGGCAGGCCGTTCTCGCCGCCCGTATAGGCCGACAGTGGATTGAACTCGACGAAGAAGAAGACTTCGGCGATCGCCACCGTGATCATGGCGAAGTAGATACCGGTACGCCGCAGTGCGATGAGGCCGACCAGAAACCCGACGATCGCCGCCGCGACCAGGCCGATGAGCAGTGCGAGCCAAACATTGGGCAGATTAAGCTGTGTGAGCAGATACGCGGCGACCATTCCGCCGGTGCCAAAGAAGGCGGACTGCCCGAAGGAGAGCAGGCCAGTGAAACCAAACAAGATGTCGAAGCCGATACCGAACAGGCCCCATATCAGGATGCGATTAATCGTTGTCGGCGCAAAGCCAAGATACGGCAGAATGAACGGCGTGACGATCAGCCCCATGGCCGTCAGCGCCTCGACAAGAAAAGGACGTTGCCTGAGCATTATATCGCTGCGCTCATTCTCGGCCGACGGTGCCGAGCAGGCCGTATGGCCGTAAGACCAGGACCAGCGTCATGGCAACGAAGAGCATGACGTAGGCGTAGCCCGGGTTGAACATCGAAGTAATGCTGATGATCTCGCCGGCGATCAGGCCACCAAGAACCGCTCCGGGAAAGGAGCCAACGCCACCGATGACGACGACGACGAAGGTCTGCACCAGGATTCCTTCGCCACTGTCGGGGGCGATCGACACCACCGGGGCATTGACGATGCCTGCAAAGCCCGCCGCCATGGCGCCGATACCGAACACCAGCATGAAAATTTTGTAGACGTCGATGCCGAGCGAATCGACCATGACCGAATCTTCGATTCCGGCGCGGACGATCATGCCGATGCGGCTGCGATAAAGCACGAAATAGAGCGCCAAGAGCGCGACCGCGACGATGCCGAGCAATGCCAGCCGGTAGGTCGGGTAGAACATGAACCCGAGCGACGTAATTCCCACCAGTGGTGGGGGCGGCGGAACAGCCTTCGACAGGCTGCCGAAGAAATACCGCACTGTCTCCACGAAGACGATGCCGAGGCCAAAGGTGACGAGCAACTGGTCTTCATGCGGCCTGGAATAAAAGCCGCGGATGATCACCCGCTCGGTCAGTACGCCGACAACCATGACGAAGAGCGAGCCGGCGATGACCGCGACGATAAACGAGCCGGTATGGGTATAGGCTACCCAGCCCGCATAGCCGCCGAGCATAAACATGGCGCCGTGCGCGAGGTTGAGGACGCCGAGTGTGCCATAGATGATCGTCAGGCCGGACGAAATCAGCGCGAGCAGTGCGCCGAGCACGAGCCCGTTAAAGCACTGCGAAATGAAATTACCCCAGCTGATCACGCGTTCATTCGCAGTTGGTGCATCCGCCTCAGCCGGCCATCCGTCTTGAGACGGGCATGCAGAAGTCTTCCGGGATAGACAAACTTCGGAGGGCCGCGCTCCTTGCGCGTCCCTCCGAAGGAGAAACCACGCCTTCCCCGCATTGCTGCGAAGAAGGCCTTGCAACAGCGGCCGTTAGACGTAGTCGCCGAGATTGCAACCGAACGCGTCAGGCTTCTGCATCAGCGGCTCGCCCGGCACGACTTCCAGAACTTCCCAGTAATCCTCGGGGTTCTTCATGTCGCTCTGCTTCTTGCCGCGGACGATGACGACCGGACGGACCAATTGGTGATCGGCCGCGCGGAAGTGCACGTCGCCTACCATCGAGTCGAAGTTTTCACCCTTTTCGAACTGCTTGATGACATCGGGCGGATAGAACGAGCCGGCCTCTGACACCATGCGCGCCCATATGGCGAAAGACATGTAGGCATTCTCGGCGCCCCACTCCGGCCGATAGCTATATTTCTTCTGGAAGGCGTCGACGAACATCTTGGCCAACGGGTACTTGTCTTCGAGCGTCCACCAGAAGTCCGTTGCGGCATAGACGCCGGCGATGAGTTCCTGATTACCCACTTCTTTGGCGAGGAAGGGGATCTGGTAGGGAACCACAAGCGTCATCTTCGGCAGAATGCCGAACTGCTTGGCCTGCTGGATCGACAGCACCGCGTCGCGGCCCCAATTGACGTTGATCAGGTACTCGGCCCCGGAGTTGGCGATGTTGGTCAGGTACTGGCTGAAGTCCTGGGTGCCGAGCGGCGAGATCTGGTTGGTCACCATGGTCCAGCCGCCGTTCTTGGTCAGATAGTCGTTCACCGACTTGGTGACGGTGTGGCCGTAGGTGTAGTCCGGCGTCATGAACGCCGCCTTTTTGTCCTTGCCGAAAGCCTTCAGCAAGACCGGACCGATCGCGTTCGCCGCTGTCTCGCCGTAGAAGTTCTGGCGGAAGCCGTAGCGCACGCAGTCCTTGCCGGTGGTGTCGTTGGAGCCCGAGATGCCGGTGACGTAGAGGATATGCTCGCGTTGGGCGAAGTGATTGAGCGCCACTGCGACTGCGCTCGAGGTCGAGCCGGTCATCAAGACGATCTTGTTGTCGGTGATAAATTTCTGCTGCTCCTGCACCGCGTCGTTCGGCTTGGCGCCGCTATCGGCAACGAGCAGGTTCACTTGCTTGCCGAGCAGGCCCTTGGTCACCTTCGGGGCGATCTTCTGCAGGAGCGGATCGCCGTTGTTGATGTGCTCGACTGCGAGCTGCCAGCCCTTTAGTTCGTCTTCGCCTTGTACCGCGTAGGAGCCGGTGCGCGGCACAGCTGCACCGACATTGACCGTGCCGCCCTCGGAGCCCGCCGGCCACGTACCGATCGGGGGCTTATCGTCAGCCGCAGCCGAAGTGATGAATTGGAAGCGCCCGGGGACACCCGCCGAGAGGACGCCAAGGCCCGCGCTGGTTGCGGCGGCTTGCCGCAGCAAACGCCGCCGTGACAGCCCGTTAGAAGAGGGGTTTTTGCTGGAAGTCATGTGATTCTCCCTAGTTGGATGCTCTGCAACTGTTGAATTTGTCCCCTTAATTGGGGGAATCTTTAAGAGTTCTTGTCGGTTCCAGAGTACGCTGCGACCGATCCCTAAGAGCGCCGGACGGAATGCCGGACAAAAAGCCAGAGATAATGGCCCTTTATACAAGGCCCCGCGCTTTATCGGGCCGACCGGGCGGCAAAATCAAGTTGAACTAAAGTCGTTATCCGGCAGCCCTTTACTTAGGCCGAATCAAATGTGCGTGGGTTTTGCGCCGCGCTGGCTGCCGGCGCTGGCGATGGCGTAGCCCCCGGTCTTTGCGAACCATGCCGCGCGACCATCGCGTGGGTGCGCCGGTCGCGATAAACCCACCCCATCACATTGGTGCCAAGCGTCACGGTGGTGATGATCGTGAAATACTCGATGACCTCCTGCCAATCCCTCGCATGCTGGGGGATGAAATTCCAAAGGCTGAATGGGGCTGTTGAATCGTTGAGTGCCGTGACGGCCGCGATCATGCCGATAGCTGATGCGAACCCCAGTGCGGCCCCGGTGATGAGGGTTGCCACGGTGCGAAAGCGGATGTGAAAGCAGAGGCCGAACCCCAGCGCTGCCGCTATGGCGATGATGGCAAGCCGTAAGTACAGTGGGTTGGTATCGATCTTGAACAGGATGACGTACTGACTCAAAAGCACGAGCGCGAATGGCAGCACTAGATAGGCCGACGTGAACACAATCCAGAATTGCAAGCTCAACTGATCGATGGCGTGAAACAATCGCTCCATGTCGGAGGAAAACTCGTCACCCGACCTGACCACGAGGGCGTTGAGATAGGGGAGTTGCCCGAGACTTTCCGGCAGGTCCGCTTCCTTCGGCATGCCGGAGCCGTTCACCAGTACCGGCAGTACCGCGCGGTGGTTGGCAAAGGCTGTTTCGACCTCCGCCCGCACCGGGTCGTCCGCATCAAAGATGCGAGGTTTGGCTTCCGCACGCGGGCCGGCCCAGTCCTTCCCAATCACCGCCACCATGACGAGCGCGCGTTCGAGGGCCTGCGTGATGTGAACGCGGTAATCGGCAGAAAGCAGGATGGAGTCGATATCGATATAGACCGAACTCTTGCCGTAGCGCGCCACGAGCTGCTCGTGAATGCGCCTGACAATCTCTTTTGAATCAGCGCGCCGGTAGGAAATAAGGATGACTGGCATCGCCGCCTACGCCGGTTGCTGTGGCCTTACGCTATTTCTCCACATCGAAGTGGATGTCGGCTTGCCCCTCGTGCCCGGCGGAATCCCTGACAGTGATCATGATGCGATGGTCGCCCGCCGGCACTTCCGCGCCGGGCATGTCTATCCCGTTGGCGCTGGCATAGGGTTTGACCCGCGCAGTGAGATCGATAGCGGGTATTCTCTTGTAGACGACCGTCAGCGTGTCAAGATTGATTTGCGTGCCGCCGTGCGGTTCGAACTTCACCTTGAAGCCAAAAGGCGACTGAATCATTCCGGTCTTCGGCGGCGGATAAACGACAACGATATCGGGCCCGCGCTCGATACCGGAGCGAAGCAGGGAGTTATCGGCTGGCAGCTCTGCCTCGTGCTCGGTAATGAGCGTAGCGGCCGCCGCGGGGGTTGCCAGCAACGCGCCCGCCAGCGCCGCAGCTGCAAGCCGCAGTGTGCGATAGCTCCCAGTCAGCATAGTTCCCCTCGGAATGGCCCGGCAAGTTGCCCGTCATCCGCGAGTATAACCGGACCCGCCCCCGATCGACAGATGGCGCTTTAGCACACCTTCGTCAACGGAAGGTAAGTCGCTCACAGTCGCGGCGCCGATATCGAGCCACTCTCCGAATCCCATCCTCTCCAACGACGCGAACACTATCGCTTCAATGATGTTGTTCGAGCCGTGTATTTTGTTGGTCGTCTTCCTGGGGGAGGGGCTTACCCGGAAGCCAGTGCCTGTGGCCGGACCATACTCCGTCCTCAGGCTTGCCGGTCCCCAACGGTTTAGGCCAGCTGCGACCGGACCGCGCACTGTTTCGAGGACATGTCAACACGGAGATCGCTGCGAGATTGATCAGCCCCGCGAACAAACCAATGCCGGTGGCCGCCGTGACGACCCGGTCCTTGCACGATACAGGTGTCTCTGCGGCGGTGCGCTCATTCATTGCGACGACCTCTGCCAGCCAAGCTTTGGCTCTGCATTCCGGCGCTGCGCTGAGTGTTGTGACTTTAAATACTAATACTCGCCGCCTCAACCCATTTGTCCGAGAAGTTCCCTCGGGCCTCCATGGGCATGACAGACTCGTGACGACCACGAGTTGGTCGCCGCAGCGCGTGTTTCGGAATGTTTGCGAATTCTTCCAAACCGGTCGACAATTGCCGGCATGACCGTAAAGGCGCATCAAAAAGACCGGCGTGACTCAAATCCGGCGCTTGGCAACCGCAAGCTCAAGCTCGGCACGTTCCAGACCAATCTCGACAGCGGCTGCGTTATGTCGGACCTCGACGGGCGGCTGGAAATCAGCTGGCCCAACACGGTGGCGCTGGCGCAGCTTGCCGACGAGATGGACTTCGAGGCGCTGGTGCCGGTAGCGCGCTGGCGCGGCTTTGGCGGCGCTACCGATCCGCAAGGGCCGGGTTTCGAGACCTATACCTGGGCGGCCGGCATCGCCGGCGCCACGCGCCATTCCAGCGTGGTGTCCACTTCGCACGTGGCGCTCAATCATCCGATCGTCTCCGCCAAGCAGTCGACCGTGATCGATCACATTTCCAACGGCCGCTACATCCTCAATGTGGTGAACGGCTGGAATTTTCCCGAGATGGAGATGTTCAACGTCTCGCTGCTCGAGCACGAGGACCGCTATGCCTGCGCGGAGGAATGGCTCTCCATCGTTAAGCGACTGTGGACGCAGGACGAGCGCTTCGACCACGAAGGCAAGTTCTACAAAATCAGCGGCGGCTATTTACAGCCGAAGCCGATCCAGTACCCGTATCCGGCGATCATGAATGCTGGCTCCTCGGAACGCGGCCGGCATTTCGCTTGCAAGCACTGCGATCTCGTGTTCACCAACATCCGCAC
>JASHVC010000827.1 GCA_030039655.1 Xanthobacteraceae bacterium
CGGCGACCGCAATCGGCTGCATCTCATTTCGCATTCCTCCGGCTCGCATCTCGCCGGCTGCACGGTGACGCAAGATTGGGCGAAGGACGGCTTGCCGCTCGACATTCTCAAAGGCGCGGCGCTGTCGAGCGGCATGTACGATCTCAAGCCGGTGCGGCTGTCGAAGCGCTCCAAATATGTAAAATTCACCGACGAGATGGAGCATGAACTCAGCGCCATGCGGCATCTCGACCGTCTCCACACGCCGCTCGTGCTGACCTACGGCACCTACGAGACACCGGAATTCCAGCGGCAGACGCGCGATTTCGCGGCCGCGGTGAAGGCCGCCGGCAAGCCGGTCCAGCTATTGGTCGGCGAAGGCTACAATCATTTCGAAATGCTGGAGACGCTCGCCAACCCATACGGCCTGCTTGGCCGCGCGGTGCTGAGCCAGATGCGGTTGATGTAGACTTAAGCCGCGGTCTTCCGCTCTTCGCCTTCGCCTTCGCTTGTCACCGCGCGCACAGTGGTGCGTATGAGCTCAGCGCCACAACGGCGGCAGGCGTAGATGGTGTCTTCCACGTCGGGAGCGATGGGGCGTCGGCCGTGATAGACCATGCGGCCAGCGCAAACCGGGCACGGCATCATCAAGGACGGCAGACTTGATGTGGGCGTCGCCATGTGGTGGCGCATGGGCTTACCCGGCTGTTAACGGTTTTATGACCTTCTCGCGTCTTTCCACACAGAGTCAAGAGTCTTTGTGCATTGCACACAATCGCCAGACGCGCGTGATTTCAGTTATAACTACCTGTAACTGCAGCATAATTATCTTGGAGCGCGCGTTTAGACTGCTTCCATTTTGGGCAACGCGCAATCGCCCGATGGGTTCCGTCAGGCGAATTCCCGGGCGTTAATACAGCCAATGCCGCGCTCGGCGAAGCTGGTGTGGGTCGCGGCCACGGAGCCGCCGATGTCGATGCCGCGGCAGGCGTCCTCGATCACAAAGGCATCGAAGCCATGGCGTCGCGCGTCCTCGGCCGAATAGCGGACGCAAAAATCGAACGCGAGGCCGGCAAGAAAGACGCGGGTGAGACCACGCTCGCGCAGGTAGCCACCCAGCCCGGTCGGTGTCTTGCGGTCATTCTCGTAGAACGCCGAGTAGGAATCGATCGCCGGATGAATGCCCTTCCGCACCACGAGGCTCGCATGCGGCGCGTACAGCCCGGCGTGATATTCCGCGCCCGGCGACTCCTGCACGCAATGATCCGGCCACAGCACCTGCGGGCCGTACGATGCCGTGATCGTGTCGTAGGGCTTCTTGCCCGGATGCGATGAGGCGAACGAGAAGTGGCCGCGCGGGTGCCAGTCCTGCGTCAGCACCACGTTGCCGAACCGCGCCGCGAGGCTGTTGATGAGCGGAATGACCTCGTCGCCGTGCGGCACGCTGAGCGCGCCGCCGGGACAGAAGTCGTACTGAATATCCAGGATGACGAGCACGTCATCAACGCCGAACGTCGCGCGTTCGTTCATGACCGGGCTCTCTGTGCCTCAGGCCGCAATTGCATGCGCCGGTCGACCTCCGCCGCAAGCTTCACCACTTCGTCCGCGACCTCTACGGGGCATGTCGCGTTCGGCTCCAGCCGCCGCAAGGGTTCGGGCAAGCGTTCAAGCTCGCGCTTGGTGCGCAGCCGGATGTCGGCAAGCGTTTCCGGCGGACGCAATCGCCGGCCGCTGCGCATGACCGGCTGGATGAGCGGCTCGCCCGGTTTGTCATGACCCTCAAGCGCCAGGATATCCCCGGCCATGCGACCGTCGGCGCCGTAGCGCCGCCACACCTGCTTGCGTCCGGGCCACGTGGCTTTTTTCTCCGAGCGCTTGCGCCGCGGTAGGCCGGCATATTCCTGCAATTTGTAAACGCAATCGACGGAAGGAACGTCCGCCGACGTGGTGAGGCTCGTGCCGATCCCGATGCCGTCGATCGGCGCACTCTGGCGCGCGAAGTCGGCGAGCGAATCTTCGTCGAGGCCACCGCTGGCAAAGATCGTCACGCCGGCGAGCCCACCCTGGTCGAGGATTTGGCGCACGGATTTTGCGAGCGCGACGAGATCGCCGCTGTCGAGGCGGACGGCGCGGATCGTTATGCCTTGCGCCTTGAGTCGCGGCGCCAGCGCCACGACTTTTCGCGCTGCGGCTTCGGTGTCGTAAGTGTCGAGCAGCAACACGAGATTGTCTGACCGCGAGCGGGCGAAAGCCTCGAACGCCGCGGTCTCGTCGCTGAACGATTCGATGAACGAATGGGCCATCGTGCCATAGAGCGGAATGCCGAATTGCTCGCCGGCCAGCACCGTGGCGGTGCCGGCGAAGCCCACAAGGTAACTGGCGCGCGCCGCCATCAATCCGGCCTCGGCGCCGTGGGCGCGGCGGAGGCCAAAGTCGACCAGCACCTTGTTGGGCACTGCCAGCATGCATCGCGCCGCCTTAGCGGCGACGAGCGTCTGAAAATGCAAAATGTTGATGAGGCGCGTCTCGACGAACTGCGCCTGCGGCATCGGCGCGGTCACGCGCAGGATCGGCTCGTTAGCGAAGAACGCAGTCCCCTCGGGCATGGCGTGCACGTCGCCTTCGAAGCGAAACGCCGCGAGATAATCGAGCAGATTCTGTTTGAACCGGCCGGTGCTCTTGAGCCAATCGATGTCAGCAGCGGAGAAGCGAAGATCCTCCAGAAAGTCCAGTGCCTGGTGCAGCCCTGCCGCGAGGAAAAACCCGCGCCGCGCTGGCATCGTGCGCACGAAGAATTCGAACACGGCGGTTTGCGTATCACCATGGTCCAGATAGGCCTGGATCATGTTGAGCTGATAGAGGTCGGTGAGCAGCGGGCTGGTTGCGGTGTTCATTCCGGTTGCTCGCGGGAGACTACTTGATGGACAGGTTCAGCGCCTTCACCATCTTGCCCCACTTTCCGACCTCGTCGTGAAACATCTTATCGACCTGAGCTGGCGATCCCGCCATCGGATCGAAGCCGAGAGCGATCAGCTTCGCCTGGACGTCCGGGGTTTTGACAGTGTCGTTGATAGCGCCGTTAAGCGCCGAGATGATCTGAGGATCGGTCTTTGCCGGCGCGAAAATGCCGACCCAGGACGAAGCCGTGAAATTGGGGAAGCCCTGTTCCGCATAAGTCGGCACGTTCGGCACGACCGCGGCGCGCTTGTCGGCGGCAATGCCCAGACCCTTGAGCTTCCCGCCTTGCATCTGCGCGGCTGGGCCGCCGCCCAACGTGGCCGCCAGTAAGTCGATCTGATTGGCAATGGCTGCATTGATGGCCGGCGCACCGCCCTGAAATGGAATGTGCTGCGCCGGCACTTTGGCAAGGAACTTGAAGAAGTACTCGGCCTCGATGTGCGACCCGGTGCCGACGCCCGCGGAGCCAAAATTGATGACCTTGCCGTTCATCGCCTTGAGGAATTCGGTCAGGTCATTGGCCGGATTATCCCGACCAGTCGCCAGGGATTCCGGGCTCGATGCGACCATCCCTACTGTTTTGAGGTCGTCCGTCGAGAACGGTTTGTTCTCGAACAGCGTCTCGTTGATAGCGAGCGCGGTGGTGGTGGCCAGAAGCGTATAGCCGTCCGGCGCGGCGCGGGCGACCAGCCCCGCCGCAATGTTGCCGCCCGCTCCCGCGTGATTTTCCACCACCACACTTTGGTGTAGGCGGTCGCTTAAGCCTTGCGCGACGAGCCGTGCCATCGTGTCGGCAAATCCTCCTGGCGCGAAGGCTACGATCATCGTGATCCGGTTTGCCGGGTAGGTTTCGGCGTGTGCCACTTGCGGGTTGGGCCAAATAATCAAGACCGCTAGCAATGCAATGGCGTATTTCACGACGATCATCCCTGCTTATTGCGCGCCCAGAAAACTTCAATCCCGCGCCAATCGAACGTTTCGGGCGTATCGACAAGCCCGGCAAAAGCGCCGCTTAAGTCTTCCAAGCTGTAGTAGGGGGTCTGATCGAACGACCAGCCGATGCGCGAGAAAATCTTTTCGATCCACGCTTCGATGTGGATGTCCAGCGCGGCCTTCATCTTCAGGTTTGGACTAAGCGTAATTTCGGCCAATACAATCGGCCGTCCGGGCTTCAGCACGCGCAGCAACTCTTGGCCGGTCTCTCGCCAATCGTCCGTATGCTGCGTCGCCTGCAGCACCGCGACGCTGTCAAAACTTCCCGCCGGGAGCGCCTCGGTGTATCGCCATTGCCAAGTCGCGAGCTGGCCGCCGCGACCGCGCTTCCCCGCCAGATATGCGCCGCGCGCCTCGTTGGTGATATCTATCTCATGAATCTCGCCCGATGGGCCGATCCGCTGGTGGATGTCGTCGACGAAGCCGCAAACGCGAAGACATTCGCCGATCAACAAAACCCGATGCCCTGGACGAAGATCCATCTTGTCGTAGACCAACTCGCGAACGACCGAGGCCTTGTCCCGCCACATGTAAGGCAGCGTGCCGAACACTATGGCTTTGCACCAGCGCGCCTGTTCTTCCGGTTGGGACACGACATCGCCGAGAAGGCGTCGTTCCTCCGCGCCTATCCAGTCCCAAGGCGTTTTGGCCTTGCTGTCGGCATTCAGCTTGTCACTCATAGATATCCCTCAATTCCATCCGGTACTTTCTTGGCGTTATCCGTCATGGCACGCGCGCGGGCGCAACAGCTGTTCTACGGTCACGAGACTTCGAATGTCGGTTCGTGTTCTACATTGAACGACACTGAACGCGCGATGAAGCATTTCGCTGCGGCAGCATCATGCAGGCGGCGCGCGAGGCTCTCGTCAGAACCGGGCGCGAGCTTGGCGTGCGGCCGGAGCGTGACGCTTTCGAATTGTCCGGCGCCGTCTACCTGCTCGATCTCCACGCCGGAAGCATTGTCGCTGTATTCGACAATGACAACGCCGGCATCAGCACAGAGGTGAAGATACCAGAGTTGGTGGCAAGCCGAGAGCGCGGCGATGAGCAGCTCGGCCGGATTCCATCGCGCCGCATCGCCGCGGAACACCGGATCGGATGAACCGGCGATGGTCGCTTTGCCGGGCGCGCTGATCTCATGCGCGCGCGAATAGGCGCGGTACGCCGACGTGCCGGTGCCGTGATTGCCGGTCCAATCGAGATGGATTGAATAGGTGTGACGCCTCTCTGTCACGGGTCACTCCGGCCCGCCGCGTGGGCTATCGCAGAAGATTCCAGATAGCGCGAACGCGGTGCCATCACCGAGCACAATCTCGCTTCGCTCGATAGCGCCGTCCTCTCTCGCAAGCGAGAGAGGAATTTGATTGAGCGCCCTGGTGATTGCGGCCCCGATCAATCCGCGAGTGGATCGGGCCGCATCTGGAAATGCACCACCATGGGAGTCATGCCCTTGCCGCCTTCCTGATGCCACGGCACGCGGTCGCCACTGGAGGTCCACAAGCCGCGGCCTTTCCAGCCGGCCTTGGGATCGTCGATGCGGCCGTCGAGGCCTTTCGCATAGAAACCGGTGGGGTACGGCAGCTTCATGACAATCATTTTGCCGTCCGCATAGGCGATCAGGCCGTCGTTGAGATTGCCGGTCGAGACCGGCACGTCGTTCCCAAGTCCGAGCGTGTTGTGCTGGTCAACCCAAGTGTAATAGCTCGACTCGGCGCTGTTATCGCCGATGCCGGCAAAGCCCGGGCCCGGATATTTGTAGAACGACCAGCCTTCGGGGCAGTGATCGCCGGTGGCGGTCGGTCCATTGAGCGGGCCTTTGCACTTGCGCCGGTCAAAGCTGCCCAGATGGCCGCTCGCCAGCGACACCCAGACGACGCCCTTTGAGTCGATGTCGCCGCCGCGGGGGCCGAAGCCGGGCATCGGCACGTTGTAGATTTCCGACAGCGCCGTCTCGGGCGGATTGGAGCCGGGATTAAGCCGCACGATCGCACCCGGATTGTTGCGGATCGTGCCCCACACCGTGCCATCGACCGGGCTCGGCATCACCGCATAGAACACTTGGCCGATGCGCATGTCCTTGCCGGCTTCAAGCGGTTTGCCAGGCTCGGTGTAGGCCACGCCTTCGCGCTTACCAGTGCCTGCGGTGTCGACGATCAGTGCCGTCCAGCCTTGTGAATGTTGGGCGTCGCCGGTCTCGAGGAATTTTTGGGTGTCGAGCCAGCCGACCACGCCGCCGCCACCGCCGCTCGACGTCCACAGCGTGTTGTTCTTGTCGAAGCCGAATTCGAGGTGGTGCGTTGTGAAGCAGGTGTCGACGAAGGTGTACTTCATGGTCTTCGGATCGAGCATCGCCAATTGGCGTTCGCTCTGATCGAGGGGAAACAGTTTGGCGGACGGCAAGTCGGAGTTCGGTCCGCAAAAATCAGGATCTTTGCGGGCGCGCACGGCTGCCGCCAACCACAATCGGCCTTCTTGATCGAACATGGAGTTGTGGTTGTTGATGTGCGTGTCCCAAATCTGCTCCTTGCCCCAATACGGCGAGGGCGCCAGGCTTTTCAGGTCCGCCGCGTAGCCAGGGCCGAGGGAATACGGCATGTCCTTGTCACGCACCGGCGCGTGGAATTTGGCAGTGGTGTTCTTCACCGGATCGAGAATCGGAATGACGTCGCTTGAATACTCGGGCGAGCCGAAGATCAGGCCGTGACCGTTGACAGTCGGATGGCGCTTATCGGTAGAGATTTGGTCGTGCGTGTAGTGCTTGTCGTCGGCGTAGTCCCAGGTGGTGACCACGACATTGCGCTCGGCGCCCTGCGGCCGCTGCGGCTTGACCGCCGGCAGTTCGCCATTGGCGATGCGGTCGGTCCAATCGGCAAAGTATTTGATGGGCACCGAGTTGAACTGCCCGGCAAGGAGGTTGACCATCTGGCCGCCGGATTGGCCTGATTGTATGCGCCGCGCCCAGGCTTCTTCGGACGATTCGAACTTCCCCAGTGTCGCCGGCAGCGTGCGCGTGGCGATGTCGCCGAGCTGATGGCAGCCGATGCAGCCGTTATTCTTCATGGTGTTGAGCCAATCGGAGAGCTTTGCTTTCTCCGGAATGTCGCTCTTGCCGCCGAACTGATCGGCGCCCGGCATCTTCAGCATCGCGTACCAGTAGATGGCCGGATAATATTGCGCGGCCGCCGCGTCGTTCGGCGCCGGCACTGCGCTGAGGTTGAGCTGTTTGCCCGGATCGGCCTCCACCATCGGGGAATCGATCAAGCCGTAGCCGCGCACCCACACCTTATAATGAGCCTGCGGAAGATCGGGCACCACGTAACGGCCCTTGTTGTCGGTCACGACCATCTTGGTGTAACGGGTCGCCAGGTCGTGCGTCTCCGCGATCACCCAAACGCCGGCCTCCGGTCCGTGCGGCCCGCTGACCACGCCGCCAATGTCGTGATTGTTGATCTTCACCTGTGCTTGCGCCGGTGCCGAGATGAACCAGCCGGCAAGGCAAATCGCCGCCGCGCTCGAATACAGGCTGCGCCGCATGGTCATGATTCTCTCCCTGGAATTTGCTTTGCGGAAAAGTCTGACTGAGTGCGGACGGGTTTGCAATGGTGTGCCGCAGTGCCCTCTCCCCTTGCGGGAGAGGGCTAATCGGCGGTTCAGCAACAAAGAATGGGTGAGGGGTCAGCGCCGCAACCCTCACCCGTCAGAGCAAGATGCAAGTTTGTGTTGCCCTCTCCCGCAGGGGGGAGAGGGCGCAACAATGCGCGCCGCGGTTGGGCGCCGCGAATCACGCCCCTTCGTTCGGGTCGTGATAAAGCTCGCCGACGATCCCGGTTGTTCCGAGCTTGGCCTGCTGCAGATGATAGCGGCCGTCGCAGTCGCGGCCGAGACGGCCTGCCTGGCGCAGTTCGTCGAGCGCGCAGGCCACTTCACGGCCGTCCTGGCTGCCAAGACCTTCCACGATATCCGCATAGAACATTGGCGACGCAGAGAGCGCCTGCTCGACATTCTGATAACGCGCCGGGCCCGTGAACACCTTGGCGGCGCAGCGCATCAGCGGAACCTGTCCGTCGCGACCAAACGGCTTCGTGCAGTCGAAACCAGATTTCGCGCCGGTGCGGCGGCCGTTCAGCGACGGGTCCATGGTCATTCCTAAAATGCCCTGCAGGATGACTATGTCCTGATCGGCCTGAAAGCGCGTGCCCATCGCCCAATCGACCTGGCGGTCGTCGTGAATGTCGATGTCCTCGTCGAACACGTAGACGTGTTTCAACCGCATGATGCCGCCGAACAGCGCGGCAATCGCCTGCTTGGCCTCGCCGTAGCTGCGCTGTTTGATGGAGACCCGCAGCGTGTTGGCGCCGCCGGAAACCGAGCGCAAATAGACCGCGACCGGCTCCCGCACGGTTGCCTTCAGGATTTTCATGGCGTCCGCCTCGACGCGCATGGACGAAATGTTGGCGCTGTCGGTTTGGTCGAGCACGAACGCCGAACCGTGCAGCAAGGTATGATGCAGCACGTCCGAGCGCATGGTGATCGCGGTGCAGTGAAAAACCGGGTCCATGTGGATCGCGCCGTAGTAGCCCATGTATTCGCCGTACGGCCCCTCGGGCTCGACATAGCCGCGTTCGTCCAGATAGCCCTCAAGCGTCATTTCGGCGTCCGCCGGCACCAGAATGTCGTTGGTGAGGCTCTTCACCACCGGCGCCGGCTCGCCGCGGAAATTCGCCACCAGTGCCAGCTCATCGCCCGGCTGGCGCGTTGTCGCGGCAAAGAAGTCGAGCGGATGCGCGCCGACCGTAAACGTGACCGGGAGCTTTTTTCCTTGCGCTACGCACGCGGTGTAGATGCGTTTGAGATCGGAGGGCGCGGTGACGTTGGTACCGGTCTCGTAACGATTGCGCAGGCTCAAACGGCGGCAGCCGACATTGCGCCGTCCGGTGGCGGGGTCGATCACATAGTCGATGGCGGAACTCATGTAGCAGCTGCCGTCGTAAGCGTGCTGCGGATGGAACGGCAGCTTGGTGAGATCGACGTCCTTGCCCGTGATCTTGATTTCGTGCACCGGCGCATCGCCGGACGGCACTTCGACGAGCGGCTGCGGGTTGGCGAGCCGTTTGAAATATACGTCGTAGAGTTTGTCTTCGCTGGTCTCGAAGGCCGCCGCGATGCGCTTGCGGTTGCCGGCCGTCTTGGCGACGATCTCGACTTGCTCCGGCCCGGCTTTCTTGAACAGCACCGCCTTCTCGGTGCCTTCGATGATAGGGCTCAGCCCGGTCAAGGGAATCAGCCGGTCATAAACTTCCACCTCGCCCATGTCGATGAGGCGCTCGACGAAATTGCGCAAACGGTATTTGTCGAAGTGGATGTCGGAGGGAGCGTTTCTCATCGCAGTCTCTTTTTTCTGATCGAGATCAGCCGCGCGGCTCATAGCCGCGAATGCGGACGATCGTATTCACACTGTCAAATGACACCAAGCGCCGGTGCGCAAGTCAACCGGCGCTGCTTCGCGAATAAAGTTTTCGAGAAAGCTACTTGTTGCCCCAGCCGAAGTGATAGTTCACGCCGGCGCGGACCACATCCTCGTGCATCGAGACGTTTTCGTTGGGTGTGCCGCCGCAATTGGCGCCACAATTGAAGTCACCCAGGTCGACGTGCAGGTATTCGGCTTTGGCGCTCCAATTGCCCGGAAGGGCGAACTCGACACCACCGCCCACGGTCCAACCGGTGTTGGTGTTGGAGCCGCCGGGCAAGCCAGGCGCGGACGTTTCGATGTTGCCGACGGCGAGACCGCCGGTAACATACGGGAGAACGCTACCGAACGCGTAACCGGCGCGGCCGCGTACGGTCGAGAGCCAAGTCTGGGTGGTGCTGCAGCTGCCGCCCGCGCCTACTGTCGGGCATGCGGTGCTGCCTTGCATGTGGTTCCAGTCGATATCGCCCTCAAGGCCAAGGACAGTGCGCCCGATCTGCCAGTTATAACCAGCCGTCCCGCCAACCTGACCGCCCGAGAGGTCGGCACGGCCAATGCCCTGCCAATGGGAATCGCCCCAGCCTCCACCACCATTCAGGCCGAGATAGAAGCCGGTCCAGTTATACGCTTGGACCATTTCGGGCGGGGGTGCCTTGTAGAGCGGCGCCAGCGATAGATCGGCCGCGTCGGCCCGCGGCGCCGTCACCAGCCCCACGGCGAGACATCCCGCCAAGATTTTCCAGGCCGCGACTTTCTTCATTACGCCGTTCCAGCCTTTTCGGCCGTCCCCTTCGGCTTGGCGCGCTTGGGCACCTTAGGCCTCTTACCTAGGGACACTGCACTGATTCCGTTACCCCAAACTTACCGGGGCGGTGAAGCCTCGAAATCGTCGCCACCGGACGGTAGTCTATTGCCCACGAAGGCGAAATTGCGCCAAGCGCACGGCACAGGCAAGACCCAAAACATTACTTCTTTGTCAGAATCCGCCGGGAAATCAGCGGTCTGGCAACCTTACCTCCATTTTCACCTGCAAGGCAGCCACCGCGGACGTCAATAAGCTTGCCGCCACCGCGGCACCGTCGGCAACCGAAGGTAGGCTGGTCCGCTCTTCATAACCCGCATGCGCTTGGCGCACGGGTTGGTCAGCGTCACACCGCTGCGCTCCCTGACCCCTCGCGCCACGCCACACGCACGTCGACCGCGACCGCGCCGGCGGCGCGTACCATGAGCGGGTTGATCTCGATCTCGGTAATGCGGGCGCGGTGATCGAGATAGAAGCGGGACAGCGCCAACGCCGTGGCTTCCAACGCCACGCGGTCGACGGGCGGGCGGCCGCGATAACCGGCGAGTAAGCGGTTGACCTTGAGGCCATCGATCATGGCGGCAATGTCCTTAGCGTCGATGGGGAGCAGCCGCTGCGCCACATCGCGAACGAGTTCGACCATGATGCCGCCGGCGCCGACAAGCAGCAGCGGCCCGTAGAGCGGGTCCGTGTGCGCTCCCACGATGGTCTCGACGCCCAAGACCATTTCCTGCACCAAAAATCCTTCGAACTTCGCTTGCGGATGGGCGGCGCGCGCGGCCTTGGCCAGCGCATCGGCGGCGTCAAGTACCTGCCGGGAATTGGCGAGATTGAGCGTGACACCACCGGCTTCGGTCTTGTG
>JASHVC010000828.1 GCA_030039655.1 Xanthobacteraceae bacterium
CGCTATACCAAGCGGGATCCCAATCACGGCGCAACGCTCGACCGCGTGCGTGACTGGACGCAGACGCGCTTCAAGCTCACCGACGACGAAACCGTGATGGTGAGCGAAGTCGCCTGCGGCGTGCCCGGCTGCCCTCCGGTCGAAACCCATATCGTGTTCTGGACCGCCGCGGGCCGGCACCATTTCAAGGTGTTCAAGCCGTTGGCCGAGCTCGCCGAGGACGACCTGCCACCCGCGTTCATGAAGAACGCGCTGATCTGGGCCGAAGGCCTCGAATGTAGTTGCTGCTGAGGGCGGTCAGACTCTCGCGAGATTGTCGCGGTTGAGGTTCTGCACTTTGGCCACGCCCGACATCAGCATGGTGGACTTCAGCTCGAAAGCCAGCTGCGCGTAGACGCTTTTGACGCCGAGCGCGCCGCCGTCGATGAGACCCCACAACGCCGGACGGCCGATACCGACCGCTGTCGCTCCCAGCGACAAGGCCTTGAAGATGTCGATGCCGCGCCGGATGCCGCTGTCCAACACCACCGGCACACGACCGCCGACCGCATCGACTGCAGCGCGCAGCATGCTGATCGAGGCCGGGCCGCCGTCCATCTGACGGCCGCCGTGATTGGAGACCCAAATGCCGGCGGCGCCCTCCGCCAGACTCTGGCGAATGTCATCCGGCTGCACGACGCCCTTGACGAGCACCGGCAAGCCGGACGCCTCGCGCAGGAACGTAATATCGCTGAAGCTCAGGTCGCGCTTCTGGTCGCTGAAATTGCCGTGCCCGCCGAGCGCCGGATCGTGATTGCCCGCGGTGAGCGCGGGGTCGCGCGGGCGGCCCAGCGCGATGTAGTCGTCGCTCTGGCCGGGGCCGAGCGCATCCGCGGTCAGAACGATGGCCGAATAGCCGGCAGCCTTGGCGCGCTGCACCAGCCAGCGGTTCAACTCCATGTCGCGGTTCATGTAGATCTGAAACCACTTTGGGCCGGTGGTCGCCTTTGCGATTTCTTCCATGGGCCGGTTCGATGCGCCAGACGCGACGAACAACGAGCCGGCCATACCGGTGCCGGCCGCGTTCGGTAATTCGGCTTTTATGTGGAAGTTGCCTTGGGCGCCGGTCGGGCAAGTGAAGACCGGTATGGGCAGCGTGTGACCAAGGAGCGTCGTGCGCAGGTCGATGTCCTTGTCGTCGACGTGCTGCAGGCGGCGCGGCAGGATCGGGAAGTCGTTGAATGCGCGCCGGTTCTCGCGATAGGTCCAGCCGTCGCCGCACGGCCCCATGACGGCGAAGCGTCCAGGCGAGAGAATTTTGCGAGCCTCATCCTCGAGACGCTCGACGCTGACAACTTTCAGCTCACGCTCTTCCGCACTCGGCGCACCAAACTCGGGCGGCGCCGATGCCGGAGCAGCCTGGGCCAAAGCGCTGGTGGTGCCGCGCGCCGCAGCGAGCGCCGCTCCGCCCGCCGCAAGAGCTTGAATAAGATTACGCCGCGAGGTGGTCATGCTGTCCTCCCGTGATTGTTGAAGGCAGCATTGCGCCCGGCACGCACGGCGTCAACGCGCTTGAACGCAACGCTTCCAGGATGCGGTGCGGCCTCGGGAAAGGTCTACTCCAGGCCAACCGCCTTAAGCGCGTCCGATTGCCGCTTGGCAACGCGGTCGATGGAGAAGCGCTCGATCGCCTCGTTGAACAGCTGATAGTAATTCAGCTCGGCGCGCAGATGCAGGAACACGGCGCCGAGGCCGATGGCGGCGCGATCCATGAACACGAATTCGCGCGGCACGGTCACCGGGCCTTTCTGCTTGAGCGCCTGGTGCACGCGGAACGCCTCGCGCCGGCCGTACTCGCCCGGCGCAACGCCGTCGGCGATGGTGCGCACGCGGTCGTCAAGCAGCGGCGCATAGATGAAGCGCGCCCAGATGTTGAGTGTGTCGATGAGATCGCGCGACAACCGGCGGAAGCCCCAGGTCTCGTAGGCATGCACGACCAGATCGTCCTTGCCGTGCAGGAGGCCGTGATAAAGGTCGACGACGCCCTGCACGAATTTCGGCGCAAAAATGCGGATGCAGCCGTAGTCGAGCAGGTTGATACCGGCCGGTGCGCCGTCACGCGCAAAAACCGAATAGTTGCCGAGGTGCGGGTCGCCGTGGATGACGCCGAAGCGGCTGAACGGAAACCACCACGCGGTGAACATGGCCCGCGCCAGTGCGTTGCGCGCGGCAAGCGGATCGTCCTTGTGGGTCAGCATGCGGCTGCCTTCGAGCCAGTCGAGGGTCAGCAGCCGGCCGGTCGAAAGCTCCCGCCACGGACGCGGCACGCGCACGATATCGGCACCGTCGAGCATCGCGCCATAGAGCGCCACGTGCTTGGCTTCGCGGCGGTAGTCGAGCTCTTCGCGCACGCGCGCGCCGATCTCCTTGGCGACCTCGGTCGTATCGATCGCGGCGTCGAGACGCCGGCGGATGGCAAGCAGCCATTGCAGCTGTTTCAGATCGGCTTCGACCGCCGACTGCATGTCGGGGTATTGCAGCTTGCAGGCCAGCAGCGCACCGTCGAGCGACCGCGCGCGGTGCACCTGCCCCAGCGATGCCGCCGCTGCGGGCTGATGCTCAAAGCTCGCAAATTTCTTTTCCCAGCCGGCGCCCAGCTCAGCCATCATGCGGCGCTTGACGAACGCCCAGCCCATGGGCGGGGCTTCGCTCTGCAGCTTCTGCAGCTCGGTAGCGTATTCGGGGGGCAACAGGTCCGGAATGGTCTCCATCAATTGCGCGACCTTCATCAGCGGGCCCTTTAGCCGGCCAAGAGCCGACGACAGCGCCAGCGCCTCGCCCGCGCGATTGGGCGCGCCGCCCAGAAGCCGCCTACCGGCATAGCGCGC
>JASHVC010000829.1 GCA_030039655.1 Xanthobacteraceae bacterium
AGTCGGGCCGTAAAGCTTATGGCCGGTGAAAGCATAGAAATCGCAGTCGATGTCCTGCACATCGATGTCGAGATGCACCGCGCCCTGGGCGCCGTCGATGAGCACCGGAACGCCGTGCGCATGCGCGATCCGCGTCACCTCCTTCACCGGCACCAGCGTGCCCAGCATGTTCGACATGTGGGTGATGGCCACCATCTTGGTGCGCGGAGTGAGCAGCTTCTCGAACTCGTCGATGAGGAAATGCCCCTCGTCGTCCACCGGCGCCCATTTGATGACCGCGCCCTGGCGCTCGCGCAGGAAATGCCACGGCACGATATTGGAGTGATGCTCCATGATCGAGAGTACGATCTCGTCGCCCGCCTTGATGCGCTCGCGGCCGAACGTGTAGGCGACGAGGTTGATGGCCTCGGTCGCGTTGCGCGTGAAGATGATTTCTTCCTTGCGCTTGGCGTTGACGAACGCCGCCACTTTCTCGCGCGCCAGTTCGTAGGCCTCGGTCGCCTCATTGGCCAGATAGTGCAGGCCGCGATGCACGTTGGCGTATTGCGTCGTGTAAGCCTGATGCAGCCGATCCAGCACGGCCTGCGGTTTCTGTGCCGACGCGGCGTTGTCGAGATAGACGAGCGGCTTGCCATAGACCTTGGTGGCGAGTATCGGAAAATCCGCGCGGATGCGGTCCACGTCATACGCCGCCATGGTGGTCGAGTCGTTCATGACGCCCGCGCCTTCAGCCAAGCCGCGACCTGATCCATCAGCGCCTCGCGCAAGCCCGCGTGCTCGATGCCTTCGATCGCCTCGCCCAAGAACGCCTGGATCAGCAACGCCTCGGCTTCCGCAGCCGGGATGCCGCGGGCCATGAGATAAAATTTCAGCTCCTCATCGAGCGCGCCCGCGGTGGCGCCATGGCCGCACTGCACATCGTCGGCAAAAATCTCAAGCTCCGGCTTGTTGTCCGCCTCCGCCGTGTCGGACAGAAGTAGCGCCTGGGTCATCATCTTGGCGTCGGTTTTTTGCGCGCCGTGACGCACGATGATGCGGCCCTGAAATACGCCGTGGGCTTCGTCATCGACTATGGTCTTAAACACCTCGCGGCTCTGGCAACCCCGCGCGATGTGGTTGGCCACGAGCGTTGTGTCAGCGTGCTGACGGCCTTTGATGAGAGTCGCGCCGCGGATGCCCGCGACAGTGTCCTCGCCGTCGAAGTTCAGAAACATCTGATTGCGCACCACCGCGCCGCCCATGGTGAAGGTAAAGGCGTTGAAACGCGCTTTGGCGCCCACCGCAGCGGCGAGCGTAGAGACGTGAAGCGCCTGCCCGCCCTCGCCGATGATCTTGACATGATCGACGTGAGCTTTTTCGCCCACGAACAGTTCGAGCGCGGAATTGACCTGATAATCGCTAACCGCCGGGCCCTCGTGGCTCTCGATCAGCATGGCCCGCGCCCCCTCGCCCACGACCACGAGCGAACGGGTGAAGGTCGCGGACGGACTATCCGAGGCGACAAACAGCAAATGAATCGGCCGCTCGATGGTCGCGCCCACGCCGACGCGGATGACGGCGCCGTCGCCCATCAGCGCGGTGTTGAGTGCCACCGCCATGTCGCTTGAGGGTGCGACCTTGCCGAGATGTGCGTCGAGAAGCGGCGCTGTGCTTGAGAAGGCGTCGGCGAGCGAACCCACCTCAAGGCCGGGCTCCAAGCCGGCGGTATCGGAGAGTTCCGGAACAAAAGCGCCGTCGACGAAAATGAGCCGGCGCGTCTCCACATCGCCAAGCACTTTGCCCGCCGTCTTGGCGCGCGCCTTCGCGGCGGCATCCGGCGGGCTCGCCAGCGGCTTCGCCTCGCGCATGAGCGCACGGAGGTCGGTGTACTTCCATTCCTCGACCCGGCGGTGCGGCAGGCCCTCCCGGGCAAACAGGTCGAACGCCGCCTTGCGCTGCGCGGTGATGACCTCGTCACCCGGCAGCCGCCCGCGCGCCTGGTTGAAGGCACTCGCCAGCGCGGTCTCTGCCGCCGTCTTGATGGTGGTGACTTCGGCGTTCACGCCGGCACCTCTTCCTGATACTCGTGGTAGCCACGCGCCTCGAGTTCGAGCGCCAAATCCTTGCCGCCGGTTTTGACAATGCGGCCGCGCGACAGCACATGCACCACGTCGGGCACGATGTAGTCGAGCAATCGCTGGTAATGCGTGATCACCACGAAGGCGCGCTGCGGCGACCGCAGCCGGTTGACGCCGTCTGCAACGATCTTCAGGGCGTCGATGTCGAGACCGGAATCGGTCTCGTCGAGCACCGCGAGGCGCGGCTCAAGCAGCGCCATCTGCAGAATCTCGTTGCGCTTCTTCTCGCCGCCGGAAAAGCCTACATTGACAGCGCGGCGCAGCATTTCCTGCTCGATGCCGAGCTTGCTGGACAGATCGCGCACCTTCTTCATGAATTCCGGCGTCGACAGCTCGCTCTCACCGCGCTTCTTGCGTTGGGCGTTGAGCGCGGTGCGCAGGAACGTCATGGTGGCAACGCCGGGAATCTCCAACGGATACTGGAACGCCAGGAACAAACCGGCGGCGGCCCGCTCGTCGGGCGTCATATCGAAAATATTTTTGCCGTCGAACAGCACTTCGCCCTTGGTCGGCGTGTAGTCCGCCTTGCCAGCCAGCACATAGGCGAGCGTCGACTTTCCCGAGCCGTTCGGGCCCATGATCGCGTGCACCTCACCGGCGTTCACCGCCAGGTCGAGGCCTTTGAGAATTTCCTTGCCGTCGATTTCAACGTGCAGATTTCTAATTTCGAGTAGCGCCATAATTCCTTGTCCTGAGGCCGCCGCGCCCGGCCGCTTATGATGAGTGCGACACGCCCTGGCCGCCGCTCGTTTTTCTGCGCGGCCGAAAAAAGCTCGCCGGCAATTTCTTATGGGTAATCCCTTGGCTCTCCGCCCTCTTTCTCGCTTCCCGCATTTCCGCCGGCGAGCACGGAAAACCACAAATCCGCCAGGCGAGTTCGTCCGTGTAGCCGTACATCCGCGTCGCTTGTGCGGCTTCGTGCTGGAACAGAACGTGATATTCATCGTCCGTGACGCTGACGTTGTAGAAAATCAGTCCTGGATATTCGAACGTCACGAGTTTCTCATACCTCACAGTTTTGACCGGCCGATTGAGCGCCTCGACAATAGCGGCGACTGCCGCGCGCAAGACATCTAGATCGGTCTGCCGCTCATTCATCTCCTGCAGAGCCGCTTCGAGGTGCGGTAAGCTCATCCAATGCGCCATGGCCGTCGCCCTCTCACGACAACCTTCATTAGCCGACGCTGCCTTCCAGCGAGACCGAGATCAGCTTCTGCGCCTCGACCGCGAACTCCATCGGCAATTGCTGCAGCACGTCCTTGACGAACCCGTTGACCACGAGCGCTGTCGCTTCTTCCGCTGACAGCCCACGCTGCCGGCAGTAGAACAGCATCTCCTCGGAAATTTTCGACGTCGTGGCTTCGTGCTCGAACACGGCCTTCGAATTCTTCGCCTCGATGTAGGGCACCGTGTGAGCGCCGCACTGATCGCCGATCAAAAGCGAATCGCAATTGGTGAAGTTGCGCGCGCCGGTGGCGCGGCGATGCGCGGTCACCAGCCCGCGGTAGGTGTTGTTGGAATGCCCGGCCGCGATCCCCTTACTAATGATGCGGCTCGTCGTGTTCTTGCCGAGATGCAGCATCTTGGTGCCGCTATCGACCTGCTGATAGCCGTTGGAGATGGCGATTGAATAGAACTCGCCACGCGAATTGTCGCCGCGCAGGATGCAGCTCGGGTATTTCCAGGTGATGGCCGAGCCGGTCTCCAGCTGCGTCCAGGAAATCTTCGCGTTCTTGCCACGGCAGTCGCCACGCTTGGTGACGAAATTGTACACGCCGCCGCGCCCGCTCGCGTC
>JASHVC010000830.1 GCA_030039655.1 Xanthobacteraceae bacterium
ACCTTGTCGAAAATCTCGCCGATCTGCGCCTCGCTGACGATTAGCGGTGGTGTCAGCGCCAGCGTCTCGCCGGTGATGCGGACCATGACGCCCTCATCCTGGAAGGCGCGGTTCATCGCATCGTAGGCGCGCGCGCCAAATGCGTCCGGGCGCGAGGCAAGGTCGATGCCTGCGGTGAGCCCCACGGTGCGGATGTCGAGTACACCGGGCAGGCCTTTCAGCCCCATGGCGGCGTCAGCGAAGACTGGCTCCAGCTTGGCGGCGCGTTCAAACAACCCTTCGTCGCGATACAGGTTAAGCGTCGCCAGCCCGGCGGCACAGGCGAGCGGATGCGCCGAGTAGGTATAGCCGTGGAACAATTCGATGGTCTGCTCGGGGCCGCGCATGAAGACCTCATAGACATGCTGCCGCGCGATCACGCCACCCATGGGCACGCTGCCGGATGTAATCCCTTTCGCAAACGTGATGAGATCGGGCGTGACACCATAGCGCTCGGCCGCAAACGGATGACCGAGACGACCGAAGCCGGTAATCACCTCATCGAATATCAACAAAATGCCGTGGCGATCGCAAATGGCACGCAGCCGCTCCAGATAACCCTTTGGCGGCGGCAGCACGCCGGTTGAACCGGCCATGGGTTCGACGATGACCGCCGCGATCGTCGAAGCGTCGTGCAGCGCGATGATGCGTTGCAGTTCGTCGGCAAGATGGCCGCCCCATTCCGGTTCGCCCTTGGTGAAGGCCTGGTGCTCGCGGTTGTAGGTCGCGGGTAAGTGATCGACACCGGTCAGCAGCGACCCGAAGAGTTTGCGGTTGTTGACGATGCCGCCGACCGAGATGCCCCCAAACCCCACGCCGTGATAGCCGCGCTCACGGCCGATCAACCGCGTGCGCGCACCTTCGCCACGCACATTGTGATAGGCGAGCGCGATCTTGAGCGCGGTATCGACCGCCTCTGAGCCGGAATTGCAGAAAAACACACGGTCGAGGTCGGCGGGCGCCAGCGCGGCGACGCGGCTCGCAAGCTCAAAAGCCTTAGGATGCGCAAACTGAAAGGCAGGCGCGTAATCCAACTCCTCGGCTTGGCGCGCGATCGCCGCAACGATCGGATCGCGGTTATGTCCGGCGTTGGTGCACCACAACCCGGCAGTGCCGTCGAGCACGGCGCGGCCGTCGGGCGTGAAGTAATGCATGTCCTTGGCACGCGCGATCAGCCGCGGCGCGCGTTTGAAGGCGCGGTTGGGCGTAAAAGGCAGCCAGAACGCTTCAAGATCGTTTGTTTGCAACGCCGGAGCGTTGCTCACGCTTTCTCTCATGACCGTCTATCCCGTCGCTTCGCTCCGAACGGTACCGGCTTGTCGGGGTCGTGGCGCTGATGTACCACCACTTAGAGGCATTATCGATTGCCACGGCCGGTTTGGCTGTGCGGTCCGTGTGGCTCGGCGTAACCTGCGGCGTAAACTTCTCATAATCTTTCTCATCGCCTCTATACCCCGTCTGCAGATCGCTTGCGATCGCGATCCATCGATATGCGCGAATCCCTATAAAAGAGCGGCAAAGCAAGTTGATCGGCGTCTCGTTACGTACTGGAAGCCGACAGATTTGGTTGGTGTGGAGCTCATGCGAACGATCTGTTGTGGTGTTTGCGGGTAGGCCCTCCGGCGCAATTTGGATGACAAAGCATACGCGATCACGCCAAGCGTTCGATTTTTCGCGCCTTCTAAACGGTCGCGGCGCCAACCAATCTCGTCTACGGGTGGCTTCAGGCGACCTGATTTGCAGGCAGGGAGACCCTGCCGATGCCCTGTTCTACATTGAGAAAGGCAGGGTCAAGGTGACTATGGTTTCGGCGAGAGGCAAGGAGGCAATGGTCTCAGTGCGCGCCGAGGGTGACTTTGTTGGTACCCGAGCGCTTATCGCGCGCCGGCGTGGCTTTTCCGCGACGGCCCTAACCGAGTGCTCGATGGTGCGGGTGACGGCCTCAGCGATAGTCCGCTTGCTGCGCGAGGAGCCAGACTTCGCAGAAATGTTCGCGACCTACCTCATTCGGCAGAGCATCCGCGACCAACAGAATCTTGCCGTTCAACTGACGGATTCAAGCGAACGTCGCTTGGCAGGGGCGCTGCTACGACTTGCCAGCAACGGCGGCGGCCAAAAATCGCAACCGATCGCGCTGCGGGTCAGCCAAGCTGATCTGGCCAACATGATCGGTACCACGCGCTCGCGCGTCAGCTCCTTCATGAACAAATTCAGAAAGCAGGGCTTTATCGACTACAACCGGCGCGGCGATGTGACGGTGCATAGGGCGCTATCAAAGGCGTTGCATGACCCATAGTCAAATAAAATGCGGGCGCATGTCGTCGCCTTTGCCTTTGCCGCCAAGAACGCCGTGATCGCACGCAAAATTGATTATCACTGCCCTGTTCGACCTACGCGGGAACCGGACCGCATTCAGCTTGTTGGTTTGCAGCAGAAGGCGACAAACTCAATGGCTTTTGCATCCCCGCTCGTCGTGACCGACGGCGCCAAGCTTCCCTGAAGTCGCTTGTGCGACGGTCAAAATAGAACATCGCCGACAGATTTGGCTCTGTAGGATTCAGATTCGGGACCCTGAAAGTTGCGCTTCGGTATGATTCCGCGGCCCTGCGGCAGCAGGAGGCCGCGCACGGATACCAAGCCATGTCCGCCTTGGGGCAATTCATGGCAAGGGAGAGACGGTCAAGGCTCGAGTTTGATCCGCGGCGGTTTCTTACCGGACGCGGCACGGGTCAATCGCGACTGCAGCCGACGCCTGGCGACATCATCTGGACTCAGGGCGACCCCGGTGAGGAGCTTTTCTTTATCGAGAAGGGCTGGGTCAAAGTCTCCACGGTTTCCCGCAATGGCAAGGAGGCGCTGCTCGCACTTCCCGGCGAAGGGGAGTTCATCGGCACGCGTTGTCTTATCGAAAGTTACAAGCGGATCGGCACCGCAACGGCGCTGGGTGAGTGCTCGCTCGTGCGCATCACCAAGCCGGCCTTCATCCGGCTGCTGCGTCAGGAGCCGGATTTCGCCCAGATGGTGCTGACTTGTGTCGTGGCCCAAGCTCTCCGCGCCCAGAGAATTCTCGCCGAGCAAATGACGAATTCCAGCGAGCTCCGCTTGGCAAGAACGCTGCTGCGGCTTGCCAACGGCAGCGGCAGCCACGACCAAAAATCCCAGCGTATTTTGGCACGGGTCAGCCAGGCCGATCTCGCCAGCATGGTTGGGACGACGCGCGCTCGCGTCAGCCATTTCATGAATAAATTCCGGCGGCAGGGCTTTATCGACTACAACCGCCAGGGCTACGTGACGGTTCACAAGCGGCTGTCGAAGGCGCTCCAAGACCGATAGCGGTCCGTCGACAAACGCTTCAATTTATCAACAGCTTATCCACATACCATCGTTGTACAAAATTGCACAGCACAACACCCGATTGCGTGGCAATATAATGACACTATTGTAACGGTTCGATGCCGGGATCGAGGCGCTTTTGCCCGGCTTTGTGTAGCAGTTGCTGTAGGTTCGGGGATGATCGATTGGCACTCTTTTGCGGCCCCCGCGGCGGGGGCCGCAAAGGTGCAGGCGCTGCAAGAAGCGATCCGCACCGAAGATATCCACAGGCAGCTTGAGCGCATTTGTGCTGGCACAGCGTTCCGCGGATCGTTGCGCTTAACGCGTTTTCTCACGTTCGTCGTCGAGACGACTCTTGCGGGGAAGAGCGATACCGTAAAGGCCTACACGATCGCGGTCGAGGCGCTGGATCGCGGCAGCGATTTTAATCCGGAGAGCGATCCAATCGTACGGGTGGAGGCCGGACGGCTGCGCCACGCGCTCGCACGCTACTACGCCGAAGCCGGCCGCAATGACGCCGTAGTAATCGATCTCCCACGCGGCACCTACGTCCCGGTCTTTCATCGCGCGGGAACGAAGAATGACGGCTCGCCGGCACTGGCGCCCTACAGATTCGAGGGTGCGCCAGGCGAAGCCGACGACGCCCCGACGAGTGGCGGTCAGCGCGCGTTTTCTTCCGCCACCTTGCGGACGCGCGCCGCACGAACCGCCCGAATTGCCTTCTATTCCGTTGCCGCGTTGGCGATCTTGCAAGTGCTGTTCGATATTGACCAGCAGTTTACCGGCGGCGGCAATCGCGGACTGCTATTCAAGTTATGGCCGACGCGCAATGCGGTTGCTGTGCGACCTCCAGCCCGCGCAGGCGAGCCGGTCATCTATGTCGAGCCCGTGACGGCCGTTGGCGAACCCACGCCGGATGTTCCCTCGCCCTCGATGATCCGCGAACGAATGTTCGATGCGCTCGCGCGTTTCGACGACGTGACCGTTGTATCCGACCCGCCGCGCGACGGCCCAGCCGCCTTTCCTTCTGCACCTAAATTCGTCGGCAAATCGGGGCCGAATTACCGTCTTACTACTGCAGTCAACTATTTTCCGGATGGGTCCGTATTGGAGGCAGTGCTGCTCATCGATGCGGTCGACGGGATCATCGCGTGGGCCAAATCCTACGATCACAAAGGTGACTCGAATCCGAACCGCCCCAGGGGTCACATCTCCAGAGACGTGGCGCAAACGCTCTTGCAACCATTCGGGGTCATTCAGGCACGCGAGGCTAGCAAACGCACCAACGCCGACCCCATGCAGGACTCTTATCGCTGCATCCTCGACACCAACGCCTATCAGCGCAGCTTCGACCCGTCGCTTTATGGTCCAGCGCGCGACTGTCTCGAACACGCCGCCGCCGAAGCCCACCCGCTTTCCGGCGTGCTCGTGAAACTCGCGCGGCTCTATATAAGCGATTATCAATTCGGCGGCGCCGGTGGACCGGCAGGCAATCGCGCCACACTCGACCGCGCCTATCAGATGGCCGAGCGAGCCGTCGACAAAAAGCCCGCAAGTGCGGCCGCGCAGTTTGCCATGGAGCAGGTTCTGCTCGCCTGCGGGGACTTCGAGCAAGCGAAGGTTGCCGGCGAAAATGCGCTAAGCCTCAATCCCTATGACAACGCCGTCATCTTCGGCCACGCCGCGCGACTTATTTTGACCGGCCAGATCGACGAGGGAATAGCGTCATTGCGACAAAATACAAACAAAAAGACCGCGGTTTGGACAGGGCACCACTTCCTGCTGGCGCTCGGCTCTTACCTCAAGGGCGACCTCACGACCGCTGAGCTCGAGGTCAGTCAGATCGCCAATGAGAATTTTGCGCCCGGCCTGGTGCTGGATGCCCTGGTCGCCGCGAGCAACAAGAACCGCCTGCGTGCGCGGCACGACGTTGCGTTGCTTTACGCGAAGTATCCGTCTTGGCGAGACGATCCTCGCGCCAATATCGGCTATTTCCTGCCAGACCACGATATGGCCGATCGCATCGGCAACGACTTCGCCGCTGTTACCGTCGATCTGAAAAGTCACGCCGACATGGTCGGCAGCGTGGCGCCTGCACCACACCCATGAGGCGGCAAGTTCGCTAGTCTGGCGCGGGAATTTATTTGCAGATAGAATGTTCTTTGTCTTGGCGGACCCTCGCTAACTGCCTGACGGCAAGAAGTATTGATGTCATTTGTTACGGTCGGTAGACGGACCCTTCGTCGAATTTCTTAAAAGGCGCTGGCTGCGGCGCAGCGTGGGCGGGCTTCAGGGAGGAGCATGATGCGCATATCTTTAGACTGGCTGTTTCTCGCCGCCTTGTTGACAACGATCGCGCACGCCGACCGGGTAAACGCCGCCGACGTGATGAACACGAAAAGCATCGGGCCTTACCGTGTGGAACTGCATGTGCTGGCTGGCGAATCGTTTTTTAGCAAGCAAGATGTGGCGGCCAAAAACTTGACTGAGGGAATGGAAATTGAAGGTGGTGCCGGGCCGGTGATGCTGGACGCACCCTCGCACCCCAATCATCATCTCGTCGTAAGTGTGTTCGACAAGAAGAGCGGCCACACGCTTGCCAATGCGGTAGTAACGATGAATTTCGTTCCCGTGGACCGCCGCGGCAGTCCTGAGGGTGCGGCGGTCGAAGTTCCGGTCGTCGTGATGCAAGCAATTGGAAAAGGGCCGGCATCTACGCATTACGGCAACAACGTCACTATGCCGGCAGGTCGTTACCAGGTCACCGTAACGGTTGATGGCAAGAAAGTTGTCTTCGCCGCCACGGTATCCGACACGCCGACAATGCCGATGCCAATGGGTCACATGAAAATGTAAGGGCGCTCCAGTGCTGCTACATAGAGCGGACGCTCCGCCGAGTCGGCTCCGTGCCAAACGTCGACGGTCAGCTCTACAGCCGACTATCTACAGACTTTCACCCAAACACAGATCTTTTTGAAATTTTCCCAATGGCATTGTTGTTCCATCCGGCAGTTCTTGCCGGCTTTGTCTTGAGCCATCGCAACCTGCGGCATGGCGACAATGACCAAAGCAATCAGGCTGTAGGCGATTGTCGAGCATAGTCCACGCATTATTCTCTCCTCTGCTCCAGTACGCGCCCCCAACGCTAACTTAATCAACGGCAGGCCGATAACGGAATGCCGATCGAAGCCTTCCGTGCTCCGCCCTGCAGACATCCATCCTTCCAGATGCCGCGCACAGTCTCGCCGCCTTGCGTCAGGGTGCCGGCACCGTTCGGTTTGCCATCGCGAAATTCGCCTTCGTAGCGCAACTTTTGCAACATCAGTACACCGCGACCATTCGGCTCACCGGCGGACAGCTCGCCTTCGTAGCTGCCTGTGGCCCAGGTCTGCACGCCTTTGCCGGCCTGCTTGCCCTCGAGCCAAACTCCTTTGTCGGTTTCCATGACGGTCTTGCCCTTCATCCATTGCGCGCTTCCAGAGCCTTCGGCACGGCCGTTGGAGCACGCGCCGGACCAGACGACGGCTTCGTCGATTTGCGGATTGGGGTCCCAGACCTGACAGCCCGATTTATCGTCGGTCACCCATGTGCCAGCACGCGCGCCCTCGCCTGCAAAGACCAGGCAAGCCAGCACGATTGCACCGCTGACTGTCAGCCGAGGCCGCATCGGGACCAACTCTCGTTGCCGATTTCAGTGCGCATGGGGCAGCAGCGGGATCACCAGGCTGTCAAGCAGTTCGTCGCGCACATCGATCATCATGTCGCTGACCTTGCCATCAGGATCGATGATCCAGGTGATCGGCACTCCTGCCGGCGGTCCGAAGCCATCATTGGTGATGCCCTTGAGCAGAGCGACGGGGTAGGCGAGCTTGGGCGCGACCTTGCGCACCTTTCCCAGATCGCTGTCTTGATCGATGCTGATACCGATCATTTCCAAATTCTGATCGTGATGGCGGCGATAGAGGGCATCGAGTTTCGGCATGTCCTTGCGGCACGGCGCGCACCACGTCGCCCAGTAGTTCACCAGAACCACCTTGCCGCGCAGCTTGGCGAGATCGAAGGTCTGCCCGTCGAGCTCAGTCACGACGAGTTCCGGCGCCACTTTGCCAATCTCCGGTGCCGCGCGCGTTGGCGTGCTCAACGCTGCGGCGATTGCCGTCACATACAAGAGGGCGAACGCGGACTTCCCAACGACCGACGTCATGCCTTACATCTCCTTTTCGGGCCAGACAATCGGCCGGTTCATTACTCGTAAATATGAGCTAGATATCCAGCTTACCACGTTCCGTCGATCAGCAGCCATTCAGCGGCAATGAGGTGAGAAACATGTTGAAAATGTGCGCGGTCACTCTGCTCGCGATTTTGTGTTGTACCGGCGCGGCAAGCGCGCACGGCGGCGGTGGCGCCGAACCTATGCCGAGCACGAGCTTCACGGACATGCCGAACTATTCGCCCCAGCGCATGACGCCGGCTTGGCTGCCCAGGGTGAAGCATCGGCATTGGCAACAAGGCGTCGCGCGCGACCGCTGACATCGGAGACGTTTCGATCTTAGGCGTCGGGGGCCGGCGGACCACTTCTGGCCTGCCGGCCTCTTTTTGCGTTCAGAAATTGTAGCTCGTCACCAGCTTGATCAGATATGGCGCGACGAGCTGTCCTTCCGTGGCGGCGTTATTAGCCGCGTTAGCGCGGTAATAGACCGGGAACTCGATGTCGAAGTAGGTCTTAAGCACCCGATTATTGGCCTCATCCAGCACTTTAGTTAACTCGATACCGGGCGAGAGCATGACCCGGTCAAAGCCGCTATTGAACGGGTCTGAGCCCGTACCAGAATCGGCATCGCGATGCGATATGATGACCTGCGCGACCGGCGTGATCTTGTCCAAGCCGAGGACGTGGTACAAGTTGTTGTAGACGATGCCCATGGCGCCATCGACCTGCATGCCTGGATGATAGCTTTGCACGACGCCAAGATTGCCATCGAAGAAGCCCTGCGGATCGACCGCGTTCTGATAGAGAAAGGGTTGGCGCCACATCAGTTGTCCAAAGTACTGCCAGGCATTGTCACCCGTCAGTAGACCGCGATGGAAGGCGCCGAGCATCAGGTCGGTCGAACCGGATCCGATTTGGGTGTCACGATCAATTCCCGGCGCGGTGAAAGTTCC
>JASHVC010000831.1 GCA_030039655.1 Xanthobacteraceae bacterium
GCAGTCGCCAGTTCGCGGATCGGCAGGCCGGTTACCAGGTTCTGCGGCTTCATGCGCAACGCTCCGTCCCCCGCCATCGCCAGGATAAGATAAACGGGCTCGCCGGCAAGGCGGTCGAGCACGATGCGAGGATCGGAGAACGTCAGCCGGTAGAGCGCAACAACGCTCGCGCGCTCGGCCGCATCGAGTGCCCCGTGCTTCCACAGCGCATCGCCAACCCTAGTCGCCTCGGCGTCGAGCCCAACATACCAGGACAACGCCACGTCGCCCAGTTCGGTCACCGGTTCCGCAGTGACTGTGGCCGCCAGCAAGTGCTTCACCCAGCGCTCGATCACCTCGCCCAGCGCAGCAAGCCCGCGTCGACCGGCGCTCAGATCGAGCGCCACGTCGAATCGATCGCTGCGCTCAAAGTAGCTCGGGGCATTGTCATCGTTGAGCACATCGATATTGCCCGCAAGCGGGAGACCGAGCATGGCTACGAGCGGCGATGCGGCCGCAGCACCGACATGCTCGTCGTCGGCTGCGATCAACGACCCTTCATGAACTGTGAGACGCTGCGCTCGGAAGAACATTTCCGCTGCGCGGAGCAGATAAGCATCCTCGGTGCGATCGAGCATGTTACGCAAGATCACGTGCACGAGCTGATCGAAGAAGAGCGGCGGCACGCGCCGGCTTTCGCGCACCAGCGCGAGATACGCCGCCTCGATCGTCGCGTGCGCGAGCAGATGATCGCGGAATACGATCATGTGCCGCCAGTTCTCGCGCGCATCCGCCTCTGCTATGGTATCGATCTCGCCGGTACTCACTGGACGCCGTGGATCGCCAAGCAAGGCACGATAAAGCGCCTGCTCGGCGGCGCAAGCGTCGAGAGGCGGCGTGAGTTCCGGCCGCGCCAAATAAACTTTCAGAAACTCGTCGGTCAGCGCGAGCTTTCCATCGGAATCACGGTCGAGCAGATGATGGCCGCTGGAAAGCCAAAAATCACGCGCCGCGCTCACCGGCGCGGTCCTCCGGTGGCGGTATCTAGCCACGACGGCCGGGCGAGCGCCGGAACCAACAGCCGGCGTTCGGTCCCGCTCCGATCGGAGCGGCGCAACAGAAGATCGCCATTGGCATCGATGTCGCGGCGCGTGCCTTTTTCTCGAGCAAGACGCGACAAATAACTCTTCGCCACCGTAGCGAAGCCGTCCTGCTGCCAGGCATCGACCGCGACCATCAGATGCCGTGCAAAACTTTCGATCAGGCGGCCGGAACCGAGATCGACAAAACCTTCGTCGTCGAGCGCGGCGGCGAGCGGATTCAGACCCGGCTCGTATTCGCCGATGGCCACGGTGCGGATCATAGCGCCGAACACCAGCCAGGCAGGCGGCGTGTTCTCGTCGGTGCCGGTCGGCCAAGCCAGACGCCCGCCGCCGACCAGCCCCATGTCGACCGTGATTGCGTCCGGCCACACGATGTTAATTGGTTTTTCCGGCGGCGCGTGCGCTGCGAGCGCATCGGCAAGCGCCGCCATGCCGGCGTATAACGTGCGCCGGGCCGTGCGCAGCGGCTCCTCCGGTTCCAGCACCACGGCGAACTCGGCGAGGTCGAAACGGCCGACGTGGACCAGAGTTCCAGCTCCCTCCTCGGCCGCGACACGAACCGCGTGCGCAAAGGCATCGCCAACCTCGCGAAGCGCGACCGCGCGGAACGGCGGTGGCAATTCGAGAGCCCCCGCAAGCGGGGTGCGCACGCGAACTCGCGAATCAAGTGCCATCTGGGACCCGGACTCGTCCTTTTGAACCGTTATAACTATAACGAGTATCAGAGCCGGACTAGTGCCGCATTGGCCCGTTAAGGTTTTGTAGTCGCCGGAACGCGATGAGCGAGCAAAAACGAAACATCTTCCTATGCTCGTGCGATGACACGATGCCGCTTGACAGTGGCGCCGTGCGGCGCGGCTGCCGCGGGGCCGAATTCAAAACAGCAAAACAGCTCTGCCGCGCCGAGCTGGAGCGCTTTCGCGCGGCTGCAGCGCGAGGCGACCCGCTGCTCGTCGGCTGCACTCAGGAGGCGCCTCTGTTTGAGGAAACGGCCGGCGATGCGCGCGCAGGCGCCATCACTTTCGTCAACGTGCGCGAGACCGCCGGCTGGTCAAAACAAGCGGCCGATGCTGGTCCCAAAATGGCGGCCTTGATCGCCGCGGCGGGCGAGCGCGATCCCGAGGTCTCATTTGTCAGTCTCAGCAGCGAAGGCGTCATTCTCATCTACGGCCGCGACGAACAGGCAATCGAAACCGGTACGCTGCTGAAAGACCATCTCGACGTGACGGTGCTGCTCAGCCGCCCGGGCGACATAGCGCCGCCGCGCGTGAGCGACTTTCCGGTGGCAAAAGGCACGATCCGCTCGGCCACCGGACACTTGGGTAATTTGGATGTCTTCGTCGATGATTTTGCGTTGTCCGAGCCGTCCTCGCGTGGTGCGCTTGCTTTCGCGCCGGCGCGCGACGGGGCCAAATCGCGCTGTGACATTATCCTCGACATCTCCGGCAACGCGCCGTTGTTCAATGCGCCCGATCTACGCGACGGTTATCTGCGCGCCGATCCCGGCAACCCGGCGGCGGTGCTGCGCGCGGTGCTCAAAGCGCGCGACCTCGTCGGGACCTTCGACAAGCCGCGCTACGTCGCCTTCACCGCCGATCTATGCGCGCATTCGCGCTCGCAAATCGTCGGCTGCCACCGCTGCCTTGATCTTTGTCCCACGGGCGCCATCACGCCGGCAGGCGATCATGTCGCCATCGACGCAGCCATCTGCGCCGGCTGCGGCGAATGCGCCTCCGCCTGTCCGACCGGCGCCGCCGCCTATGCGATGCCGCCCGCCGATGTGTTGATGCGTAAACTGCGCGCTATGCTGACGGCCTTCAGCGAAGCCGGTGGGAAAAATCCGGTTCTGCTCCTGCACGACAACGAACACGGCGCCGCGCTGATCGATGCCCTGGCGCGCCACGGCGAGGGACTACCCGCCCACGTGCTTCCGCTTGGCGTCAACGAGGTGACGCAGGTCGGGCTCGAAACCATCGCCGCGGCGTTCGCCTACGGCGCCAGCACGGTGCGGCTTTTGGTGCGGGCAAAGCCGCGCCATGACCTTGCCGGTTTGCGACAGACCAATGCGCTCGCCGCACCGATCCTGACTGCGCTCGGCTTCGGCTCGCTCGCCCTCATCGAGACCGACGACCCCGATGCCTTGGGCGCGGCACTCGCCGCCATCGAGCCGCAGCGTCAGTCGCCACGGCCCGCCAGCTTTGTACCGGTCGGCCAAAAGCGCGAGGTGCTGATGCTGGCACTACGCGAACTGCATCGTGCCGCGCCGACGCCGGCCGACGTCATCGCACTGCCGGCGGGCGCCCCGTTCGGTGCGGTCGAACTCAATGTCGATGGCTGTACCTTGTGTCTCGCTTGCGTCGCCGCGTGTCCCACCGGCGCACTCGGCGACGATCCTGAGCGACCGCTCCTTCGCTTCAAGGAAGATGCCTGCGTGCAGTGCGGTCTCTGTAAGGCAACCTGCCCTGAGAAGGTGATCAGCCTCAAGCCGCAGCTCGACTTTCGCGCGGTCACCGCGCCAGCGCACGTCCTCAAACAGGAAGAGCCGTTCGCCTGTATTCGCTGCGGCAAACAGTTCGGCGTCAAAAGCACCATCGAGCGCGTCAGCAAAAAACTCGAAGGCCGGCACTGGATGTTTGAAGCTGGCTCGAAACGGCTTGAACTTATCAAGATGTGCGACGATTGCCGCGTCGCGGTGGTGACCGAAGAAGAGTTCGACCCCCACGCCGCCCCGCAGCGTCCGAACGTGCGCACCTCTGACGATTATCTGCGCGAGCGCGAAGCACGGCAGCGCGCGGAAAGGGACGAGGATTAGGGCGTGCGCCCACAATCACAAAGGCCGTCTGTCGCTTTGATTACAAGAGACGAACTGTCATTTCCGGGTCCTGCGCGGCCAGATTTTCGCGTTAACCGAGGCGGCATTGATGGCGGCGCTTCCGCGTGCGTAACCTGTCGGAACATTCAACCCCAGGCGCAATGGGCATTTGCGATATGAACAGTTTCATTTCCGGCCGACAAAAATCCACAACAATTGGGTCTCATGCCAAAATGCCGTATCAGTTTCACTGAGCCAGGTGGATTTTGCGCACTATTTTTCCCCAAGAAGATGAAACCGAATTGAAGGACGTGTACTTGGGTCAGATCGCCCAAGGCTATTTCGTTGAAGTAGGCGCCAACCAACCGGAAGCCTTATCGCAAACATTTAGTCTTGAGCAAAAAGGCTGGACCGGAGTCCTCATCGAACCACAACCCGATCTGGCGGATGCACTGAGAAGACGGCGGTCAGCAAAGGTATTCGCCGAAGCCTGCACATCCCGCCGCAAGTCAGGGTCGCGCACGACTCTGTATCTCGCTGGCGGTCACTCATCCTTCGATCGAGACCTTAATCTCGCAGAAGTGAAACCGCACGGCTCCATTGAGGTTCCGACACGGACGTTGGACCAAATTCTGATTGATGCGGACGCACAAAGCATCGACTTCATTTCGATCGATGTTGAAGGCCATGAGCTCGACGTTCTGGATGGATTTGACTTGGAGCGATGGCGTCCGCGCCTAATACTGATCGAGGATTTGCTCTTGCACCTTCGAGTCCATCGGTACTTGAAGCGACGGAACTATCGATTGTTTCGCCGGACGGGCATCAACAATTGGTACGTTCCAGCGGATACGCCACTTCGTTTGGGAATTGATGGCCGCTGGCAATTCCTCAACAAGTTATATCTGGGGACTCCATTTCGTCGTGCACGAATGGCCTGGCGGCGGCGAACCAGAGTTCCGCAATTTGTATCACAAAAATAGGCCGCGCACTTTTATAGCCGTTTACGAGGCTCGTTGCGCGCCACACCCCCTCTTTTACAATTGGTGCGTCTCAACCGTGCTCAGTGGCGGCATTGCCAAACTCTCATCGTGACGACTTGACCGCGGAGCTGTCGCTCTCTGCGGCATCTCATCACCCTTTACCTCTAGTCTCAAGAGCGACGCCTGTTGTAGGTTCGGGCCGCGAGATTCCTGTCCGCAAATCTTCTTTGCTCGCAGCGATACGATCTTGAAGGACTCTGGGGCGGATCATGTTTACGGCTGACGAACTCGCGGCAATCCCGATACTTTCCTCGATACCCGCGTCTAATCTTGAGCGCCTCGTCCAAGCCGCCGCCGACATTCAGCTAGCGGCAGGTGAGTTTGCCGTCAACGAGGGCGATGAGCGCGCTTTTTACGCGGTCGTTTCCGGAAAGGTGGAAGTCGTCAAGCTGTTCGACGGCGTTCCGCGCACGCTCGGCTGGCGCGTGCCGGGCGCCATATTCGGCGAGGTCCCGCTGGCGCTCGGCGCGCCGTTTCCGGCGGGCTATCGGGCTGCCGAATGCTCCCGCGTGCTGCGCCTGAGCGCCCAGCAATATCACGCGATCGCTGCGGTCGCGCCCGAATTCGCTCTGAAAATGGGAGCACTCGCACGCGAGCGCATCGGCGGCCTGCAGAAAATCTCGGAAGAACCGCCCAAGCCGCGGGTGAGGCTGCTCGGCCACCGCTGGGACGGCGTCTGCGGCGACTTGCGCCGCTTCCTGGCGCGCAACCAGGTCTCATTCGATTGGATAACGCCCGATACGCCCGATCTCGACGCCAAGTGGCCAGGCGCGCATCCCGGCGACAGCGATTGTCCGGTGCTGCGGATTACGGACGGACCGGAGCTGAAACAACCAAACACACGCGATCTTGCAAAATTGCTGGGCCTGCAGACCAGCGCACATCTTCCCGAATACGACACGCTCGTCATTGGTGGTGGCCCGGCGGGACTAGCCGCGGCGGTCTATGGCGCATCGGAAGGTCTGCGCACC
>JASHVC010000832.1 GCA_030039655.1 Xanthobacteraceae bacterium
TGTACGAGCTCCAGCGCACGTAGTCGCAGATGGACATGCGGCCGTTGTTGACCTCGGTGAGCATGAGCGACATCTGCGTCTCGACGCCTGGAAACCCGGCGTCGACCGTCCAGATATCGTTGCGCGTCTTTTCCTCCGGCGTGTGCGGCGCGTGATCCGTGGAGATCATGTCGATCGTGCCGTCTGCCAACGCCGACCACAGCGGCTCGCGGTTGCGCGCTTCGCGCACCGGCGGGTTGACGCGGATGATCCCGCCCAGCCGGTGATAGTCGTCGGTGGATAGCAGCAGATAGTGCGGGCAGGTCTCCCCGGTAATGTCGACACCGCGCGCTTTGGCTTCGCGCAACGGCCGGAGTTCCTCAGCGGAGGAAATGTGCAAGATCTGAATGCGCGCGCCGGTCCATTCGGAAAGAATAGCGGCGCGGCTCACGGCTTCGATCGCCACAACAGCCGGCCGTGAGGCGAGATGGTCCATCGGGCTGCGATGGCCCGCGCGGGTCAGTCGTTCCTGGCGACGCTCCATGATCGAATTGGTCTCAGCGTGCAGCGAAATGCGCTTGCCGGTCGGCGCCACCACTTCGAACGCTTCCAGCATCGCGCCGGTAGAGGGGGACGGGAGTCTGGCGAACGTATTCCCCATAAAAAGCTTAAAGCCGATGACGCCGCCCGCGACCAAATCGGGGACATGTTCGATCGTGTCCTCACCGAGCAGTCCGTAGATGCCAAAATCGACGCATGCCAACTTGGCCGCCGTCCGTTGCTTTGCAGCAAGCGCCTCCGCGGTGCCGGTCGGTGGATCGGTGTTCGGCATCTCGAACACTGTGGTGACGCCGCCGCAGGCCGCGGCGGCCGTCCCGGTTCCCCAATCCTCCTTGTGCGGCCAGCCGGGATCGCGGAAGTGCACGTGCACGTCGATGGCGCCGGGCAGGACGTGCAGGCCGGTGGCGTCGAAACTTTCGCACGCCGGCGGCATCGCTGCGTCTGCGCCGACCGCGAGCACCCGGCCGTCTTTGATGGCAATGCTACCGACGGCCGTCGCATCCGCCGACACGATCGTGCCGTTGCGAATGATCAGATCGGCGCTGACGGTGCTCTCATCGGCCATCGAAAATCCTCTTGCGGCCTCTCACAGCATCGCCCAGCCGCCATCGATCGGAAGATCAACGCCAGTAATCTGGCGTGACACATCGCTTGCGAGAAATAGACAGGCATTGGCGACGTCGCGGTCGGTGGTCACGCGCTTGAGCGCATATTCGGCGGCGTGTCGCTCGATAGCCTCCTCGATGCTGATGCCTAAGCGCTTGGCCATGTCGGCACAGACCTTCTCGCGGAAGCGCGGGCCATCCACCATGCCGGGCTCGATGCAATTGACGTTGATGTTATAGGGGCCGACTTCGAGCGCAAAACTTTTGGTGATGCCGCGAAGCCCCCACTTGGAGGCAGAGTAGGCCATGCGTCCGGCGCGTCCGCGCATGCCGAAGGTGCCGCCCACGTTGACGATCTTGCCGTAGCGTTGCGCCATCATGGTCGGCAACACGCTGCGCATGGTGTGGAAACAGCCGTTCATGTTGAGCGTGACGATGGCGTCGAATTCTTCCGGCGTGGTGTCTACGCCCGCCTTGCCGATCGGCCCAGAGCCGCCGGCCACGTTGACCAGAATGTCGATGCGGTTCCCGAAGGCCGCCTTTGTCTTCACTGCGGCGTCGGCACATTGCTGCGGGTCGGTAAGATCGCACGGAACGACGATGGCTTCGCCGCCCGCCGCCCGGACCGACTCGGCGACAGGCTCGATGGCAGCGCAATCGCGCCCGAGCAGCGCTAGCCGCGCCCCCTCCGCAGCGAACGCCTCGGTGATCACCGCGCCCATGCCCTTGGCTGGGCCGGTGATCATCGCTACGCGACCTTTAAGCTGCAATTCCATCCGCTGCGCCGATATCTCAGAACAGTTTCTTCGGCAGGTCGTCGACCGGAGGCAGGAAAGCCGAGGACCATACTTCGTCGATAGTCGGTGTGCGGGGCAAGCCTTCCGCGTTCACCAGAATGTCGATGGAACGCTTCAGCCGAGCCGTATCGACGTTGCCGAGCCCGATCTTGGCGATCTCGGGACTGTTCATTTCGTCCTTGAGGGTTGCGTCCAGCCGCTCGCGCTCGACCTTGACGTTGATCAGCGGCTCGCGCTTGGCAACCGCGGCAACGGCTGCGTCCGGGTCCTTGAGCGCGTCCAGAAGCCCGTGATTGATGCCGGCGATCAGTCCCTTCACGGCCGACGGATTGTCCTTCACCAGCTTCTTGGAGACGATGATGGCATTGGAATAAAGGTCCATCCCATAGTCGCCGTAGTTGATGAAGCGGATGTCCTTGTCCGGATCGACGCGGATCAGCATTGCGGAGAAGCGGATGGTGTTGACGTAGCCGAATACGCCATCGACCTGCTTCTGCATCAACATCTGCTCGCGCAGGTTCGGCGCCATGTTGGTGATCTTGACGGTGTCGCAGTTGATCTTGGTGATCTTGCAGAAGGCAGGGAACAGCTTGAGCGCACCGTCGCCAACGGCGCCGCCCAGTGTCTTGCCCTCCAGATCCTTCGGCGTCTTGATGTCGCTATCGGAGCGCACCGCAATCGTAAACGGCGGTCGGTTGTACATCATATAGACGGCGATCGGCGCTTCTTCCGGACGCTTGGCCGCGAACTCGATCAGCGCATTGATGTCGCCAAACCCGGCATCGTAGGTGCCGTTAGCGACGAGCGGGATCGGGGCGCCCGAGCCATTGCCCTGATCCATCGTCAGGTCGACACCATTCTCTTTGAAATAACCCCGGTCGTCGGCGAGAAAGAACCAGCCCTGCGGACCCTGGTATTTCCAGTTGAGCACCATTTTCAACTTGGTCTGGGCGGATGCGGAAGTCGGCAGTGCAAGCGACACGGCTGCGCCAAGCGCGGCCGCGAGCACAAAACGGCACAGGTGGATGATCCGGGTCATGAGGTTTGGCTCCTGCTGCGAGAGTTCGAATGCCTGCAACGGGCGTCGGACCCGGCTTTCCGTCCGCCCGGCCGGGTGCCGCAACCTGTTCGCGGCGACCCAGGCCTTGCGCGCGACAGCGCGCGATGAACCAAAGCGTAGACCCAGCCCGCGTTGCCAACTAGTGCCGATTTCTTGCTAGAGTGATGTCGAACTGGCACCACTCAGGCACCCATGAAACATCTGCGAATTCTCAGCTACGTCGACGAAGTCGCCCGTTGCGGTTCGATCCGCCGCGCCGCCGAGCGGCTCAACGTCACGGCCTCGGCGGTCAACCGGCGGATCGCCGATCTGGAGAGCGAACTCGGTGCACCATTGTTCGATCGCCGCCCGCGCGGTGTGCGATTGACCGCCGCCGGCGAAATTTTCGTCCGCTACCTGCGCGGCAACATGGGCGAAGTCGAGCGGGTGAGGTCGCAGATCGAGGACCTTAAGGGCTTGCGGCGCGGAACGGTGCGCATCGCCTGCAGCCAGGCGTTGGCGCTCGACTTCCTCCCGCGGCAGATCGCCGAATTCCGCAAGACCCATCAGCTGGTGTCGTTCGATGTGAAAGTCGCCGATCATCAGTGGGCGATGGCGGCGCTGGCGGCTTACGAGGTCGACCTCGTCATGGTGTTTCGCCCGACCTTTCTGGCGAACTTTCAACCCCTCATGACGCTGGAGCAGGAGTTGGTGGCGGTGATGGCAAAGAATCACCCGCTCGCCGGGCGCAAGAAGCTACGGCTGTCCGATTGCGCCGCCTATCCGGTCGCCATGCCGGAGCGGTCGATCGGTGGCCGGCAACTGCTGGAAGAAGTCTTTGCTCGAACGGGCCTCACGTTCAAAATCGCCGCCGAATCCAACTCGTTTGAGATGTTGCGCGGACTGGTAATCCACGCCGGTCTGATCTCATTCCAAATCAGGATCGGGACGATGCCGGCCGGAAATCGGCTCGGTGTCGTCGCCCGTGAAATCGACGGCCGCGACGTGCCGCGCGCCAATCTGGTGGTCGGCCAATTGCGCGGCCGCAGTCTGCCCATGGCAACTTCGATTTTTGCCGAGAGGCTGACCCGCACTCTCGAAACAATGCGCGCTGACTCCCACGTCAACGCCGCCAGACCTCGAATGACTTGATCGAGCTCATGCAGGCTCGAAACCTAAGACTCGTCTCCGCCTTTCAGGATCGCATCCAACGGACCAATGGACCGGCGGTCTTGCCCCGATCGGCGCTCAAGGGTCAGCCTTCGCCTTGGCGAGGCATTCTTGGTCTCTTCGGCACGGGGCGCGCCGCGATCGCCTCGACGCTCGCCCAACCGCCGTCCGCGGCCTGACCGTTGCTCTTGCCTTGCCATAGTTGGTCCTCCCGAGGCGCCGGAGGATGCGTGGACTTCGTGAACATCGTGTAAAACGGCGTCACACAACTCAGGCCTTTTGCGCGGCCCGCCCTATGACGATTTATCGCGCAGCCTGGCAATCTGGGCGCGTTATTCTATGTTGCCGCCGTCGGCGCCGCTGCCAAACCAAACGCAACCACGATATCCGGGGAGAGCGATGCTTAGGAGTCGAGTGCATTCCGCTGCTGTTGCCTTGGCGTTGATCGGCCTTGCGGCATACACACCGCCCGCCCTCGCGCAAGATTACTTCAAGGGCAAAACCTTCACCATCGTGGTCGGCTTCTCGCCGGCGGGCGGCTACGACACCTACGCGCGCAACGTGGCGCGCTACATCGGCAATCACATTCCGGGTAATCCGACCGTAATCGTGCAGAATATGCCGAGCGCCGGCAGCCTGACCGCGGTGCGGTACCTCAATCTCACCGCGCCGAAGGACGGCAGCGTGATGGTCATCTTCAATGCCGGCATGGTCACGCAATCGATCGTCCAGCCGGAAAAGATCGGTGTCGACTTTCGGCAATATGCCTGGGTCGGCGTGGTCACGCCCGACTATCGGGTTTGCTACGGCTTCGGAACGAAGGGTCCAAAAACCTGGGACGAGATGATGCATCGCAAGGAGTTCATCCTCGGCTCGACCGGAAAATCCTCCGGCAACTACATCAACGGCGCGACGCTGCGCGAAGTGTTCCATGCGCCGGTGAAGCAGATCATGGGATACCCCGGCAGTGCCGAGCA
>JASHVC010000833.1 GCA_030039655.1 Xanthobacteraceae bacterium
TCACCCGCTCGCCGTAGATGTAAACCTCGCGCCCGTCGCGCAGCGACTCCAAATACTCGGCGCCTGTGAATGGGCGCTTTTTGCCCTGGACGATGGCTTCGGGGCGGTCGGACATTTTTGCTCTCCGGTTCCTTTCGCCGCGCGCTTGCGTTGGCTGCAATTCATCAGCATACTGACGATATCGTTCAGTGTACCGAGTATTTCCAGCCCGCGTCAACGCGGCAGTCCGGCTCTTCCGAAGGGATTCTCGTTACAAAGGGATTGTATGTCGGACGACGACACTCGCCTGGTCGAAATGCCCGGACACTTGATCCGCCGGTTGCAGCAGATCGCGTCCGCGCTGTTCCTGGAACAGGCCAAGCCGTTCGACTTCACGCCCGTTCAGTACGCCGCCCTGGTCGCCATCAAGAATAATCCGGGCCTCGATCAGACTACGCTGTGCAACACAATCGCGCTCGATCGTTCCACCATCGGCGATGTGGTGGGGCGGCTGCAGAAGCGCGGCCTGATCAGCCGCGCGAACGGCGCCGCAGACCGGCGCACCAAGACGCTGCACATCACCGCGCCCGGCAACCGCATGATCCGAGACATCGACGCCGCCGTTGCCGAAACGCAGCGGCTGATCCTGGCGCCGCTCAAGCCGGGCGAGCGCACGGCCTTCATGCAGATGCTCAAGCATCTGGTGCATCTCAACAACGAGCACAGCCGCGCGCCGCTGCGGCCGAACGGCATACACGCTACACCGCGCGCTCGCGAACGGGCGGCCAAAGCGCCATCGCGCCGAGCGGTGCGACCAAGAGCGGCGCGACGCTGATGCCGGCGAGGAAGCCGACAGCTACCGAAAGGGCGGTGCGACGCTGATCAATCCAGCGGTTCGACCTTCACGATCGAGGCGCCGTGGTTGCTGCCGACCCAGAGCACCGGGCGCGCGCCGCGGTCGTCGATGAAGACGCGGCGGATGTTGGTGGTGCGCGGCAGCTGATATTCGGTGATGCTGTCAGTCTTCGGATCGAGCCGCGCTACGCGGTCAGTCATCATCGAGCCGGTCCAGATTTCGCCGTCCTTGGTCTCGACCACGTCGTAGGGTTCGTCCCATGGCGTCGGCAATTGCCATTCCTTGATCATGCCGGTTTTCGGGTCGAAACGGCCGATGCCGTTGGCGCCGTATTCGGCGAACCAGAGAATATTCTGCGCGTCGACGCGGCCGCGGCGCGGGCGCGAGAACGGCAGCGGCGTTTTCCAGATCGTGGCTTCTTTGGTCTTGGCATCGATGCGGCCGATGCTGGTGCCGCCGAAGTTCAGTTGATAGGCGCTGTTCTGCAAATCGGTCGGCATGCCGTAGGCGTTGATGTGCGTGCCGCTCTTGTCGATCGCTTGGCCGAGATCCTCGAATTTGCCGGTGGCGAGATCGAGCCGGTAGACCAGGTGCGTGTCCTGATTGTTGGTCCACACCTTGCCGTCAACATCGTCATGTTGCGGCGACACCATGGATTCCTGCGTGGTCGGATCGAGCCACTCCTCGGGCACCGGATAGACCGTGGATTTTTTGGTCTTGCGGTCGAACTTCATGACGCCCGCCTGATACATCATGGCGAGCCAGAGATTGCCCTGCGGATCGAGTTCGAGATCGAGCGAGCCCTTAGGCTCATCAGGCCGCAGCGTCGGAATGGGATGATCCGTAACCTTGCCGGTCACCGGATCCATCTCGCCGAGAATCTGGTGACTGAAATCCGAGTACCAGATCATGCCGTCCGCATCCATGACGACATCGTGCGGCTGCGCACCTGGGCGCGGCAGGTCGTATTCGGTGATGATGACGCGGGTCGAGCGGCCCGTCAGCCGCGGAAACGGCTTGATCGGAAATTGCAGGCTCTCCGCATTGCTGAGATTCACGTTGGCGAGATAGTCGGCCATTTTTTGTTGGATCGGCCCCGGCATGGGCGAGCGGTTGGAGTTGTTGCCGCCCGGCACCAGGAGCTGCGGAAAGAACGGGGTCGAACCCGGCGCGTAAGTGCCCATGCGGCGAAACACTTGCATGAACTCGGCGGCGTCGTGAGTTGATTGCACGATGCGCTGCACCGTGTGGCAGCCGACGCAGTTGGTCAGCGCCGCCTTGGTCTGGTCGTCGCCCGGCATGTTGCTGAGCCACTCGCCGTTGGAAAGCTGATTGGCGATCGCGTCGGTCTTGGCGAGTGTCAGGTCGGCCTTCGCGGATTTGCCGGCCGCGACGTCCGCGGCTTGCGGTCCCGACAGTGTGTAGCCGACCGCCCGGATGGTGAGCGTGTAGTGGCCGAGCGCGAGACGCGCGGCCGGGAAGCTGTAGGTGCCCTGTTCGTTGGTCACTACGGTTGTGGTGATGCTCGAGCCGTCACGCTGGGCGCTAACCAGCACGCCTTCCATCGCCGGCTCCTGCGCCGAGGTCACTTTGCCGGCGAGCGCTACGGCATTCTGCGCTTGGGCATTGATGGAGATGAGAAGCCCGGCGAGCGCGCACGCGGCGCTTAGCGAATAATGTTTCATGGTGTTTCCCATGTCATTTCCTCTCCGGCTAATTTTTGCCCGCCAGACAAGCGGCCCACAACCGCGCGGCGCTCGCCGGCATGTCGAGATGCGCACCGCCGCCGTTCGGGATGGCATCGGCCACGGCATTCATGACCGCCGAGATCGCGGCCGTGGTGCCGGCTTCGCCGACGCCTTTGACGCCGAGCGGGTTGGTGGTCGCCGGCACGTTGAGCATGGCGTCGCGCAGCGGTGGCATGTCTTCGGCGCGCGGCATGGCGTAGTCCATGAACGAGCCGGTGACGAGCTGGCCATTGCCGGCATCATAGACGATGTTCTCCATCAGCGCCTGGCCGAGGCCCGCCGCCACCGAGCCGTGCAACTGTCCCTCCACGATGGTGTGATCGAGCGCGCGGCCGCAATCATCGACCGCGGTATAGGTCGCGATCTCCATGGCGCCGGTGTCTGGGTCGATCTCGACCTCGGCAATGTGCACGCCGTTGGGGAACGACAGCGGCGTGTCGGTGGTGCTCTTGGTGTCGAGGTCTTCTGCAATCTCGCCGCGCTTCTTCATCTCGGCGGCGCGCGCCGCCACCTGAAACAGCGAGACGCGCCGATCGGTGCCGACCACTTCGAAGTTGCCGGCTTTGTAGCCGATGTCGCTCTCGCCGGTTTCCAGCATGGCGGCGGCGATCGGCTTGCCCTTGGCGATGATGGTGTCCATCGCCTTGACCAGCGAATGACCGACCGTCATGGCGGAGCGCGAGCCGACCGACGCGTAGCCGGGAAGCTCAAACGCCGAGTCCCCATGGCAATGTGCGACTTTCTCGGGCGGAATGCCAAGCCGTTCGTTGATGACTTGCGGAAACACGGTGGCGTGGCCCTGGCCGGTGTTCTGCACGCCGAGACTCATCAGCAGCGTCTCATTGCCGGGGAACGTCAGCAGCGCGCTTTCGGTCGGCGCGCCGCCGGCGTGTTCGAGCAGGCAGCAGATGCCGAAGCCGCGATATTTGCCGTGCCGCGTCGCCTCGCGCTTGCGTTTCTTGAAGCCGTCATAGTCGGCAAGCTCCAGCGCCTTGTCGAGGATCGGCGCGAAATCGCCACTGTCGTAGGTGGTGCCGACCGCGGTCTTGTAGGGCATGGCCGACTTTTTGATGAGGTTGCGCCGGCGGAGCTTGACCGCATCGATTCCGCTAACGCGCGCCGCTTCATCGACCACGCGTTCGAGCACGTAGCTCGCCTCCGGCCGTCCGGCGCCGCGATAAGGCGCCGTCGGCAGTGTGTTGGTGAACACGCACTTGGTCGACACGTCGACGAGCTTGATGTCGTACATGCCGGGCAGGCAGCGGGTAAAATTCTGCGTCGGAATGTTAGCGCCGACCGCCCCCACGTAGGCGCCGAGATTGCCGACATTGCGCACGCGCAGCGCCAGGAATTTTCCCTTCTCGTCGAGCGCCAGTTCCGCTTCCGAATAAATGTCGCGCGCCTGATTGTCGGACAGAAACGCCTCCGACCGCGTCGACATCCAGTGAAGCGGCCGGCC